>CAZXTW010000204.1:0-4939 GCA_964643525.1 uncultured Roseivirgaceae bacterium | reverse complement strand
TAACGCTTGAAACAGAAAGAGAAGATTATACCATTGCCAACCTAACCTGTACTGGCCTGCAGCAGGGCGGCTTTTTAACCCAGAATAACCCACTCACTACAGATAATACCATGGTGCTTGACGTAAATACGTTTGGGCAGGGTGGTGATACTGATTCGTTTATGTTTGCCTTTACCATAACCAATGGAAACGATACTAAGTATTTTATACTTGACCCCACAGTTAAGCTACGTACCGACCCCAACACCAAAGGCCACGACGGCCAACAGCACAACAACGTCTAGGTAACACAAAAGCCCCGCCAATGGCGGGGCTTTATTTATGGTATATGTATATAGTTATTGTTGAATAAGCTTAATGGTTTGCAAGGCCTGGCCCTGTTGCAGTTGCAGCAGATATATGCCCGGTTTTAACCTGTGGGGCAGCGCAATGCTGTGCAGCGCGTTGTTGGGGTTTACGGTTAGTGTTTTGCGGTATACCTCACCCCCGTTGCCATTAAGCAGGCGCAGCAGCACCGGTGTTTGCTGGTTGCCACCCACCACGCGCAGGGTAAACTGCCCGCCCTGCAAAGGGTTGGGGTAAACATGCCCCTGCAAAGGCACCTGCACCCCGTTTTTGGCAATGGCCACCACCCGGGTATTCATGGCCCGGCCCTGTGCAGTAACCTGCCGCAGCCGGTAATACACCACCTCATTAAAAGGCGTGTAATCTTCATGCGTATACACCTGCTGCTCAGTAGCGGCTATTGAGGCCGTAGGTTTAAAGGCCAGCCCATTGGCAGAGCGCTCTATAACGTACGTGGTAAACTGGCCAGCCTCTGGCACTACCCAGTTGAGCTCTACGGCCCCGTCAGTGCGGTATTGCCCGCTAAGGTCGGCCCCCAGCACAATGGGGTTGCCATCACCACTGTTGGCTACTGCAAAGTCATACGCAAAGCCTGCCAGCAGGTAATTACCGGCGGCATCAGTCACACTATCAACCATTACGGTAACGGTGGTGCTGTCATACATGGCAAAAAACTCATGGGTAAAGTGCAGCTGCACCTCGGTACCGGCGGCCTGCAGCCAATAGTAATTAGAGTCTGGCTCTATCAGTACGGTGCCTGGGACATTTTCATGCGCTACCAGCTGGTGCAGGGCAACGGTGCTGTGGTTTACGGTGGCCGGGGCTATGGCCTCGGTAAAGGCAAAGGTCATTACATCGCCACGGCGCAGGCTGTCTCTGTGCGGGTACACCTGGCCGGTGTGTATGGGCGGGGTGCGGTCAATGGCCAGGGCCACTGTGTTTGAGTGGCGGCTGCCGTTGCTGCCATAGCTGGTGGCGCGCACCTGGTAGTGGCCGTCGGCCAGGTAGGTAGCATCCAGGGCAAAGACATAACCTGGGGCACCCACGTTGCCTGCGGCCTGCTGCCGGTCTATGAGGGCAGCCTGGCTTACCTGCGCAGCAGCTACCCAGGTATTGGTGCCTTGCGCCCGGTAGTACAGCACAATGCTGTCTAAGCCAAAGTTAATGCCATACACATCATAATCAGTAATGGTGTAGGGGACCGTATCACTGCCTGCGACATTAATGGTATGGCTTTCAGGCCCCTTGATGGCTACTGGCGAGGCGGTACGCTTGTAATAATCAACCCTGAAGGCCCAGGTTATGGGGTTGGGCTGCTGGGTGTTGCCAATCAAATCTGTAACCCCCTGCACCTGTGCTTCTATTACATGCCCATCCAGCTGCTGTAGCAGCTCGGGTTTAATCTGCACAATTAACCCAGTGCCAGTACAGGTAACCGTGTAATCAGTTAAAGCGGCAACGGGGTGGTAGGTAAGCGTATCATTGCCGGTGCTGCTGGCTACAATCAGGCGCACGTTGCTGGCATGGTAGCTGCCACAGTCAATGGCTTCAGTCAGCTCAAGGGCCACCACATCACCCAGGCTCAATAGGCCGTCGGCGGGTTCTGGCAGGCCCTGCTGCCTGGGCGCAGTGCGGTCAATGGTGCCCGTCAGCACATTGCTGTGCTCGGTATAGCCTTCGGGGTGCACGGCCGTGGCCCGCACCTGGTACTGCCCATCGGGCAGGTTCAGGGTTGATACATCCCACACAAAGGGGTACTGCGCCTCCTGGTAAATGGTGGCCTTCTGGTTGTAATAGGCCAATAGTGAATCGGCCGGTACGGCCTCCAGCCCGGTGCTGGCATCTACCATGCGGTGCCACAAGGTGGCGTTGGCCCTTTTGTACTCTACAAACAGCTCACTCAGGGCATGCCTTTGCCGGGTCACGTCAAAGTCTTGTAGCCAGAACACCACCTGTGCTTCATTCTGGGCATCAAAGGCATCGGCATCGGCTTTCACAAACCAGTGGGCCAGGTCGGTGCTAATGCTCACCGGGCTGGTGGGCTTGCGAAAGTTCACCTGAAAGTGCAGCGTATCAAATATATCGGCCGCTTCAGCAAAATAGGCATCCTGTTCCCCACAGCCGGGGCGCACCATAATGGCCAGGTCGGCATACTCATACTCCGTCAGCACCCCTCGGTCTACATACAGGGTGGTGTAGTGGGCATCGGTGCCATCGTCAAGCCACATGGCATGCCAGCGGGTGGGGTTCAGCTGTATGTTTTCTACCGTAAGCGTGGCCGAGTTTTTATTATAGCCCGGTGGCACGGTCAGCTCTACCATGCGCCCTTCGCTAAAGCGGTTACCAGACGAGATGCGGATGGGGATGGCCACCGGTGCATTGGGGTCCTGGTTTTCATACAGCGTGGGGTACAGGGTGCCGGCAGGGTCGGCAAACTGCACGCGGGGCAGGTCGCGGCTAATGGTGCCCGGCTCGTACGGGCACGAGCTGCGCCCACCCATTACCTGAAAATACGGGCTTAGCCGAGGGCTGGCATCGCTCAGGTCATACAGCACATTGGTACTAAAGTGGTCCCCATCGTCATCATCACCCAGCACATAGCCTATTTCATAAGTGTTCGCTGTGCTGCGGGTTGAGGTTTTGGTTCTTTCGTATTTGTATTTAGTTGATCCACCTATGTTGAATTCGTTTTGTATTACAGATTTTGTGACCCCTACCCCAATTTCTACATTTTCTGAAAAGCCTTTCTTAAGACTAATACTTGGTTCAATACTCCAAACATCAGTACCTTGATAGAGAGCCTCAACTTCATTGGCAAAGCTCTTACTAAGCTTAGCACCTGCACTGAAAGTGATGTTTTCTGCGGGATCAAGAAAATCAATTTGTTCTAACTTTTGAGATAATAATACATGAAGGTTCACATTGGTGTCGTCACCGCCGTCGTGGCCATCTGCTGAAGACGCTGGTTCATAAATGCCAAGCATTACATCACGCGCCTCATCTTCCCACAAGGCATTTTGTAAATCGATTATGGTACGCAGCTTTAAGTATTCTTTACTTAAAGTATTGAATTCATCAAACTGCTCTTGTGACCAATTACTTAGTTGTTCAGCTATTGTGAGTTTATCTGCCGCAACATCACAGTCAATTTTTTGAGTATCAGCACACCAATTTAGAAGGTTGGCAATATCCCTTAATTGTGGATAGAGGTCATCAATAGTTGTCTGAGACCTTGGGGTGAATATACCAGTCTGTTCATCATAGCTAAACCTGGTTGTCTGCCCTTTATAGTATTCCCTGTATTGTTCCATGTAGTCACACATTTTACATGGCGGGGTAAACTTGGTATCTACCACGTCTAATACATTTTGAAAGCGGTTGCGGGCCACAAGCAACTGGTCTGCACTGAAGTCTGCCCCATCATCAATCACCAGCTCAATCCCTTCGGGCACTTCAGTTGTGGTGCCGGTACCAATCAGGCTTTCATAATAGTTAATGGTACTCCAAATTTGCGTTCGGGTATAGGCCCAGGTAGATGTGATTTCATTCGGTAATACTTCAAGCTTCTGGGTTTTAGCCAAACCATCACAATCAAAACGCAATTCTTCTACAATACCATAAGCCAGGTTGGTGCTCATGCCTACTATAATATCAGCATCTGGTCCATCAACATAGCCAAACGTACCTGATAAAGATTCACTGGCTGTACTTAACTCTTCGGTAAATTCAAGTTTAACACTGGCTGTATTCAGGTCAGAACCACCTGAACTATAAGTAGTACTTACTTCCCACTCTAATCCCAGGGAAGCAAAGTACCCTTCATTTTTGACTTCAGCCTTATGTTCCCAATTTCTACTCCATAAGTTGCTGATTTGAAAGTTTAGGGCTGAGTTCTCTTTCACATAACCATAGCTCTGGTCTCCGGGTGGGTCACGCAGCACATACAAGGGTACCATTATTTCATCACCTTCTCCTTCAGGCAGCACCAATACATCAGTGCCATTCAGGTTGCCTGTTCCTAATACCACAACCTCCTGGGTATGCATACCTCTGAAGTTGTGATTATCATCATAATAAAACAGCTCAAACAACTGGGTGTAGGGTGCCGTCAGGTTGGGTTCAGTGGCTACCAGATCAATTTGTCGCCAGCCAGTCGCAGTCTCGTCATACCTTATTGTATCTGCTGGACTATCATCATCTGTTTTTATTACCTGCCCACCAGCAAAGCGGGGCACAAAATAACCTGAGGTAACCTGGCAGGGCTGGCCGTTAATGGTTTGTGTAGCATTTATTGTTAATGTGAGTTGATGTACAATGTCATTGCCATTGAATTGGCATACATCTGAGTCATCAGCTTCTGGGTTGGGCGCATGACCACACATTACATAATATACCTCACTGGCACAGGTCTGTTGGGCTTCTTCAAAACCTGCCACCTCTAACTGAGCCATTTCATGGTAACGGAAGTAGTGTAATGGGGCAATGTAAGTATCAGGGCTGGCTAAGCTTGAGTCATATTCAGCCAGGTTATCAACCGTAAGGCTGCGCGCCCTGAAGTAACTCAATACCCCCTGGCTAAAGGCATCTTTTTTAT
>CAZXTW010000203.1:0-9132 GCA_964643525.1 uncultured Roseivirgaceae bacterium | reverse complement strand
ACTCAACACGGCCAAACTCCATATAGCTATACTTAAAGTTGGAGGTTTTTTTATAATACTGTACGGTATCACGTAAATGCAAACCTGTAAGGTTATGGATATCGATATGCTTGTTTGGTGGCTTTTTATGGTATCGGAATTTACAACTAACACTCACAATACCTTGCAGATTAATTAATACGTATAATTGTCATTACAGATAATGTTAAGTTTGTTTCTATTAAAGTCCCGTCATTTCGTTTTGCCTTCTGGTAAATTAATCCCCCAGCATAAGTAATATGCTTATTGGGTTGCCATGTAACCCCAAAATACCACCAGCGCATATCGAGTGACTCTACCCAGAGCTTCTGATTTAATGCCACAAACAGCTCATTATAAAAAACGGCCTTCCATGGGCTACCCTCCTTAAAAGCTACATCAGCAGTAAGTCGATACCTCAATCTGTTTGAATATCGGTATCCGCTAATTGTGTAATGATCTACAGTGCTTAAACTGGCAATCCCTGACCAGCGATGCTCAATCCTGTTGCGGTGCCGTAAGCGTACTTGGCCAATATTGTGGGTAACCAACACTTCCTCCCAAATATTATGTTCAGGTAGTACCCTTGGCCTGTCGCGCTTGCCGTAGGGGTGATTTCTCACTACAGTTAAGCCAGCCGTAAGGGCTATGTTTTTACTATGCAGATATTTTACAGATGGCCTCACCACCTGTTGTTGCCACTCGCGAAGCCCTCTAGCTCTACGCAAGTGCAACTCATTACGTAACTTAAAACGAGACGACAGTTTGGCATCAGTAATAACTGCCCCCCAAATATTAAACGTACCAATATGGTCTTGTCCAATCAAGGGGTTTAAACCCAACCACACCATTGCCCCTACAAGCAGTATAGTTTTGATGCCTACAGTTTTCATTGGAAAGAGGGCATAGCCATAAAATGGGCTATAGCGCTTTGATTTCATTACAAAGCTATGAACTATACCCGCTGCATTTGGTGACTTTTGTCACATTGGCAACTATGTTTAATCATAAATACAACTGTGGCTCAATTCCATGAGTTAACTAACCCCTAGTAGCTCAAAACATGGGACATTGTGATTTAATGCAATTGTTATTGCTTATAAATGGCACAAACATAGTATCATTACATAGTTAAACCTGCTGGTAATGAAGGGCTAACAACCTATAATGAAATTGTAGGTTAGAAAATGCAAAAAATATTATTTAGCAAGCAGCCCTATTATAATAAAGAACGTACTGCCAAAAGTAAAGGGTTATTCTGTGACCGTTAGAGACGACCAGATGAAAAGCCTGATATCAGGCTGCATAAAACAAGATCGCAACAGCCAACGCAAGCTATATCAACAATGCTATAGCTATGCTATGAGTATTTGCATGCGTTATTCTAATGGGTATGACGATGCAGTTGAGGTTCTTAATGATGCGTTTATGAAGGTGTTTACCCATATTGGGCAGTTTGATCAATCAAGATCTTTTAAGTCGTGGTTGCGTGTGGTTTTGATTAATACTGCTTTAGATCATTACAGGAAAAACAAAAAGCACAACCAAACTGATGAACTAGAGGCGGCTTGGCATTGTGCCGAGGGTGCCAGTGCTGAATCACAATTGGCATATGAAGACCTACTGGCACTGGTGAGCCAGTTATCTCCAGCATATCGCACTGTGTTTAACCTATATGTTATTGATGGATATAAACATCAGGAAATTGCTAAGATGTTGGATATATCCGTGGGTACCTCAAAGGCAAACCTAACCAAGGCAAAGGCCAACCTGCGAAACATGTTGCAAAAGTACCAATTAGATGAGCGAGCTTAACGATATGGATCAAGGGATGGAAGGCCTGTTTAAGCAGGCTGCTGAGCAAGCTCACTTTGCTTTTGACGAAGCTGCATGGTCGAAAATGGAGACAATCCTTGACACAGAACCTCCTGTAGTTACACCAGTGCAAAAATTAATATGGCCTCAGGTTGTGTCTTGGGCTACCATTGTTATTGCTATGCTACTATTATTTAAGCCTATTGTTAGCAACTATACGCATACCAATGAAGGAGTAGAGGCGGTCGCAAAAAGCATTCGGAAAAATGGCTTTATGACAACCAATAAGGATAAATTAAGTAATCAAGCGCATTTAAATACACCTAGAAGTCAACATCATGCGGGCATAACGCTGAATAAGGAAATTAATGATTCTCAGCCAGCTAATCCAACTGAAGCCCCTACAAGTCAAAGTACTAAAGGCATTGGAGGAACAACCGAAAGCCCGGAACATGACAAAAGCAAATTACAAAAGGCTAACGTTGTAACGCAAAGCACAAAAAGTATAAATAAGAAAACAGTCAAACCTGTGCCAACCATAACCCAAAACAAGGCTACCGTCCAAAACGAGTCGCCCCAACCAAATGGCAAGGCAGGTATCGCAGGGTACAACAATGCTAAAAAGGTAAACACTGCAACGCTCAGGGCTAGTACAAATAAAAAGAAAATCAATACCCTTAAAAACTTGAGAGAGGATAATGAGGTAAATGCAAGCAGCAACGAGGCAAATGAAATACTACCTTATAGACCATTAACCTCAAAAATGGCAACAATTATGCTGAGTAAGCCATTTCAAATTCTGGGATCTCCTGATAGTGTTGCTCAGCCTCAGCCCTATGAATTAGAACCATTAAACCTAACGGCCTTACCTAAATGGTCTGTATTACTTTTTGTTGCGCCTGATTTAAATGTGGTAAGTGGTAATGCTATTGGTAGCCCCGGCCCAATGGCAGGCCTGAGCCTTGAATACGCATTAGGCCAAAGATGGAGCATAACCGCAGGCTTGGCACATAGCATCAAAAAATACGGAGCAAGAGGCAGTGATTATACCTTGCCTGATGAGCCCTGGGCAGAACCTGAAAATCTGGATTTTGTAGACGCAAGTTGTAACGTAATAGATATACCCATTAACCTGAGGTATTACTTTACCCTCAAACAGAAAACAAAGTGGTATGGCTCAATGGGACTGTCGAGCTATCTGATGCTTCGTGAAGATTACGAGTATGATTACAATGAGTCATACAGTAACCCAGGTAATTGGGAGTCTTGGGGCGTTAGAAATGAAAACCAGCACTATGCTGGCATACTAAACCTATCCCTAGGCTATGAGCAAAGCATAGGTAACCGGATGGGAATAGGTATTGAGCCATTCGTAAAAATACCACTGGCAAGGGTGGGCGCAGGCAAGGTTAAACTGGTTAGCCTTGGCACCTTAGTTAATATCAGATATAATCTAGGCAATAAAAAGCCAAAAAGAATATTAAAATAAACTATAACTACTGTTTGAATAAGAATTTGCTGTTGTGTAACCCATATTAATTTTGAAAAACCCCGCCTTATCTTAGCCGGGGCTTTTCTTTATTTTTTCTATGCTTACTTTAACTTAATCGTATTATTTAAACTACTGTTTTCACTTTTAGCTTTATTGAACGGGTAGTAAACCAATTGCACTTGATGGCTATTTGCCTGAATCTCAGACTCTGCATTACTAACAGATTTCACCTTACGTTCAAAAAGATATGTAGTGGTATACTTTACATCTTTAAATAGCGCATAAGGATCCATCCCATACAATTTACTACCCTCGCTTCCCATTTCCTTTTCAACAGCACTCTGTATGCTAGTTACATCAGTACGGTCAAATGTGCTCTTCTTGTAATTGAAAAATTCAATTGATTCACTATTACTATCTTTGAAAAACTGATTCATAGCAGTATTTAATGCATCAGTATCAGTAAAATCAAACTTCAACTTATATATAAACGACTTATCATCGCGGTCAATCGCCACCTCGCTAATCCCTTCAATAGCCTGAAGCTTACTAATGGTCTTATTAAATGAGGCTTCTATCTTTTTATCTGGAGGGGTATCATCAGTATAAGCGGCTAAATTTTTAGCTAGCTGCAAAGCCCCAGATGAGGCACTCATATTAATTGTTAATTCCAACTTACCTGAACCGTCACGATAAAGCTGAACAAACTCTTCAACTCTAAAACAAGACGAAAACAAGGCACAAACAGCTACAAGGCACAAATAATGGGCAAACTTCTTCTTCATCTTTTTTGCGTTTTTGCTAAGCTATTGACATAAACCATGCCACTGCCAGTGCATTTAACAATTTTTAGCATTAGATGAGCTTCTTGTATTTTATTCTTTTTGGCTCAACATTTCCCATCCTTTTACGTCTATTTTCTTCGTATTCAGTAAAGTTACCCTCAAACCAATAAACTTGAGAGTCTCCCTCAAAGGCAAGAATATGCGTAGCTATCCTATCTAAAAACCACCTGTCGTGAGATATCACTACAGCACAACCACCAAAGCTTTCCAACGCATCTTCCAAGGCCCTTAGTGTATTTACGTCCAAATCATTAGTAGGCTCATCTAAAAGCAGCAAGTTGGCACCTTGCTTTAACGTTAATGCCAAGTGCACTCTGTTGCGTTCACCGCCCGATAATTGACCAACCTTTTTTTCCTGGTCGCCACCACTAAAATTAAACTTACTGATATAGGCCCTTGAATTAATCTCCCGACCACCCAATTGAAGGAGTTCATTTCCTTCAGAAACAGTTTCCCAAACAGTTTTTTCTGGCGACAACTTTACATGCTCCTGATCAACATAAGCTATATCTACCGTACTACCCACCTCAAATGTTCCTTGATCCGGTTTTTCTTGTCCCGTGATTAACTTAAACAGGGTTGTTTTACCTGCACCATTCGGCCCAACTACTCCTACTATGCCTCCTTGAGGTAAAGTAAAGCTCAGGTTCTCGTATAGCAGCCTGTCGCCAAAAGCTTTTGCCACTCCAATGGCTTCAATTACTTTAGTGCCTAACCTGGGGCCTGCCGGTATAAACAACTCCAGTTTTTGCTCTCTCTCTTTTCCCTCCTCGCCAAGAAGTTTCTCATAGGCATTAAGCCTAGCTTTGGCTTTTGTTTGGCGTGCTTTGGGTGTCATCCTGATCCAGTCAAGCTCTCTTTGAAGGGTACGTTGGCGTTTAGATTCAGACTTCTCTTCATTAGCCAAGCGTTTTTGCTTTTGCTCTAACCATGAAGAATAATTTCCTTTCCAAGGTATGCCTTCACCTCGATCAAGCTCCAAAATCCAACCAGCAACGTTATCCAGAAAATAACGGTCGTGTGTTACTGCAATAATAGTACCCTTGTATTGCTGCAAATGCTTCTCCAGCCAAAAGACCGATTCAGCATCAAGGTGGTTGGTAGGCTCATCAAGCAACAAAACATCAGGTTCCTGTAGCAGCAACCGGCAAAGTGCAACCCGGCGTTTTTCTCCACCCGATAGGCTCTCAATCTTTGCATCTGGTGGCGGGGTTCTCAAAGCCTCCATGGCCTTATCAAGCCTTGTATCTAACTCCCATGCATTGGCCTGATCTAATTTATCCTGTACTTTGGCCTGCTCTTCAATCAGGGCATTCATCTTATCTCCATCTGCAAGCACATCGGGGTCAGCAAACTTAAGGTTAATATCTTCAAAGGCTTTTAATAAATCAACGATTTCCTGAACGCCTTCTTCAACTACTTCCTTTACAGTTTTAGTGAGGTCGAGTTGAGGCTCCTGCTCAAGCATACCTACAGAGTAGCCAGAAGAAAACACGACTTCACCAACGTAATCTTTATCTTGACCCGCAATAATGCGCAGTAGTGATGATTTTCCTGCCCCATTCAAGCCAAGAACACCAATTTTAGCACCATAAAAGAATGACAGATATATATCTTTTAGTACTTGTTTTTTAGGCGGGTAGATCTTTCCTACACCTGCCATGGAAAAAATGATCTTTTCGTTACTCATCTTTTTGTTTCATTCACACGTACAAATATGCTAAAAATAATTTTTAAGGGTGTTTATTATACTCTAATTAATTATTTTGCGGCAAGCTATAAATAAGAAAAACCGGTAACTAAGTATTATAAACTAAATAATAGCTAGCATTTATATGGCAGAAATGAACCCGTACGGCTATGTGAAAGAAGGCAAGATTTACTTAAAAGGGTACTTAGAGTTTGAAGATCGTGCCATTGGGGTTGTTAAAGAGAGCGAGGAAGCATCGATTGAGTATTTTGTTAAGCGCTTCGAAATTGCAAGTAAAAAAGTGTACGACCTTGAAGAAGCTGTAAAAACAGCTGAAAATAAGGGTTCGTACCTGATGAAGTTAATTCACTTAAGAAAATACCTCGCTGAATTTGACGGCTTGGGCGATTTTATCCCTCTGTTTGAAAAACTTGATGAGCTCGAAGAAGAATTACGAGCTATGATTACGGTCAACAGAGAGAAGAACCTTGAAATTAAGAAAGCTCTTTTAGCCGAAGCCGAAGAAATTAAAGACGACCCCGACTGGAAAGACACAACAGAGCAGTTGCTTGAAATCAAGCGCAAGTGGGTAAAAACAGGTAACGTCAGTGATGAATTTATTGATGATACTGACGGAAAGTTCAAAGCGTTGTTAGATGCCTTTTTCGAAAAGAAACAAGCTTTCTATGAAGAGAAAAAGCGCGTGATGGCCGAACGTGAAGAACATTACATGGACATTATCAGGCGAGCCCGACGCTTAGTTTCTATGCGTGACCTTCGAGAGGCCATGAACCGCTACAAGTCTTTGCGATTTGAATGGAACAGAGTTGGCATGATTGACAAGCGCATGGCCAGCAAGCTCCAATGGGATTTCAGAAAAATTGGAGGCCAAATTGCCGAAATGCAGAAGCGTGAACGCATGACAAGGCAAAGGCAAATGGATGCAAAAGCCATAGAGAGCAAACGTCAGCTGCTAAATCAAGTACTTGCCCTGAGAGAGCCCTATGATGAGCCTAAAATGAATTACCTCAGGCACTTGCAATTCCAGTGGAAAAAGACAGGTATCATCCGTTCTCCAGAGGTCGGAGCTATGAACCACCAGTTCAAGTTTGCCTGTGATATTATCAAAGAAAAGTTCTTCTTAGATTCTGCCGCCAAGAAAATTCATGAGAATTATGAAACTCTTGATGAAAAAGAGCAAATAAACATCAAGATTACTATGGTGGAGCGCTCTTTAGAAGTTGATAACGAAGAACTGCAAACACTACAAAAAAATACTGAGAGGTCATCTTTTAGTTCGTATGGCGATTACGGCAGACAAGGCCCACCAAATAAAATTTTACAGACTAAGTTAGGCAACTTACAACGTAAGATTGAAGTAAAGCAACATTTGGTCAGCGAATTAAAAGATAAACTAAACCAATAGACTGAATTCTCGTATGCTTCTTTACGCTTTTAATGATGCCATTTTACAATCTTTGCATTATTCTAAGCAATAGAAGCAATAATTTTAAATTATCCCAATTTGATATTAAACGAGAAATTCTATTTTTGCGGAAAAATGAAAATAGAAGGTCTTTAAAGTTAGGAGGTATAATCATGTATTGGACATTAGAACTGGCATCATACCTAGAAGATGCGCCATGGCCTGCTACAAAAGATGAGTTGATTGATTTTTCAATACGATCTGGTGCTCCCATGGAAGTGGTAGAAAACCTTCAAGAGCTGGAAGATGATGGACAACCTTATGAAAACATTGAGGAGATATGGCCTGACTATCCAACTAAAGAAGATTTCTTCTTCAATGAAGACGAATACTAATTGTTTATTCTACCCTTCGAAAAACACTGTGTAATTGAAAGCTTGATGGCAACATCAAGCTTTTTTATTTTGATTGCAACAAAGCTTCTCCAATTACCATATCTTCTGGTGTGGTAATTTTTATGTTTCTATAAGAGCCTTCTACCAATACAATATGATGCCCCGCATGTTCGAACACGCTCGTATCATCAGTAAACCAAGTTTGTTCTTCTGTCCGAAAGGCTTCTTGAAGCAAACCTACTTGAAATACTTGAGGTGTTTGTACTACAACATAATCGTTACGACTTACTGAATTATTTTTGCTATTGGCAGGATTAACATAACGCAATGACTCCTTCATAGGCACACAGGTGGTAGCGTTACCTCGTGCTTGGGCAGTGGTATATAATTTTTCCAATGTGTCAGCATCTACAAACGGTCGTACACCGTCGTGTATGGCAACCACACCGGTGGTATTAATATTACTCAACCCATTTTTAACCGATTGAAATCGCGAAGCACCCCCGTGAATTATTTTATGGGGTACCGTAAACTCATGTTGGTCAACCAATTCTTTCCAATAAGCCTCATCTGCTCTGGGTAATACCAAAATTATCTTAATGTCTGGATCATATTCATAAAAAACCAATAAGGTGTGCATCAATATGGGTTTTCCACATAATTGTAAAAACTGTTTCGGTATACTACTCTTCATCCTGCTCCCGCTGCCTCCAGCAACTATTACTGCGAACTTATCCATATACAATTGGTTTTCTGAAATTGTATGAATAAAAAAAGGGTGAACAACAATAGTCGACACCCCTTGTATACTATATGATTCTGTTCATTACAGAATTAACATCGCATCACCATAACTAAAAAATCGATACTTTTCTTTCAGTGCTTCATCATAAGCATGCCTTACTAGATCATATCCTCCAAAGGCACAAGCCATCATCAATAAGGTCGATTCAGGCATATGGAAGTTGGTCACTAATGCATTGCATATTTTGAACTCGTAAGGAGGGAAAATAAACTTATCCGTCCAGCCTTCGTTGCCCTTTAACCTGCCAGCAGCAGATACTGACGATTCTAACGAACGCATAGATGTTGTGCCTACAGCACACACCCTCCTCTTGGCATCCAATGCTTCGTTAACTAGGTCAGCGGTATCGTCTGGCACTCTAAAGTTCTCAGAGTCCATCTTGTGCTTTGTCAAGTCTTCAACATCTACTGGCCTAAAGGTGCCTAAGCCTATATGTAAAGTAATAGGCGTAATATGTACCCCTTTAATCTCAAAGCGTTTCATCAGCTGTGGTGTGAAATGAAGCCCAGCAACCGGGGCTGCTACGGCTCCCACATGTTCAGCAAAAACCGTCTGAAACCTCTCCCTATCGTCTGGCTCAGCCTGTCTGTTAATATATTTGGGTAGTGGGGTTTCACCTAGAGTATCAATGGCCTTATAAAAGTCT
>CAZXTW010000202.1:0-9152 GCA_964643525.1 uncultured Roseivirgaceae bacterium | reverse complement strand
CCAACACCAACATAACCCGGTGGAAGGAGTCCATCTTACAAAGTGTGCTTATGAGCAACCAGGTAGCCTACCAGCAGCTAATAGAATTTAACAACTACGTTGGCAAGTCCTGACCCCTGTTGTGTCAACATTTACTATATTCATACCAATAACCCCAAAACAAAACTTAAATGAGCAAACAATACACCCTGTTGCATGCTGACGATCATCCCGCATTAAGAATGGGCATTGCCTTTGTCGTGTCTAAAATGCATGGCTTTACCATGATTGACATACCTATTGGCGATGGCGAGTATGCCATTAAAGCGGCAGAACAGCACAAGCCAGATATATTTTTGCTTGATTTTGACCTGCCTAAAAAAAATGGCCTGCAAGTGGCCAAGCACTTTGCTGAGCAGGGTACAGACATGAAAATGATCATCCTCTCAGGTTTTATTGACCGCAATGTATATGAGCAGGGGCAGGCCCTGGGTATTCAGGGCTTTTTAATGAAAATATCTGCTTTAGATGAGCTGAAAGAGTGCCTGAGTCAAATTGTAAAGGGCCATACCTACATAAGCAAAAACCTGGAAGAGGTAATTGGCCAGCAGGCAGATGACAGCCATGGCAGTGACCCTGACGTGGTGCTGTCTGACCTGACCGGCCGTGAAAAAAAGGTACTGGCATTAATTGTTGATGGCAAAACCACTGCCCAAATTGCTGATACCCTCTGCAACAGCCAGCGCACCATTGATGTACACCGCTACAACATTTGTAAAAAATTGAACCTGAAAGGGCAAAACATGCTAATCAATTACGTATTAAAGCACAAAGGCTACCTTAAACATGCCCTGGCAGAGTAATGGGTATTATTAAACGCCTTAACTAAGTAAGCTTACTTATTGAGGCACGCATACCAGTGGCCTAATTTTGTGCCATTGTTTAAAGTATGCGTCAAACCTTTTGAATTGAAATGTTAAAGTATTTATGTATTGTATGTACACTTGTGTTGGGCCTTACCACCAGCTATGCCCGGCAGCACCCTCGTATCGACAGCCTTATTGCGGTGTTAGATACAGTAAATGCTGCCCAAAGGCCTCATGTACAACTACAGCTGGCACTGGTTTATGAAGTATATGCCCCCCTTGACACCACCCAGGCCTACTGCCTGCATGTGCTCAAAACATTGCCTGTAAACCGCTACCCAACTGTAGGTGTTGAGCTGCTGGCACTTACGGCCTATACCTATATGCAACAGGGTTATAATGACAGTGCCATGCACTACCACCGCCGCGAATACCAACTGGCGCATACCCATCAGCTTTACAGAGAGGCCGGTATTGCCCTGAGCCGCATTGGTATGATGTTCAACAAACACCAGCAGTATGACTCTGCCCTCAGTTACTCTGACAGTGCCCTGGCCCTGGTTATCCCTCTCAATGAACCTGTCAGTACCTTTAAAGTGCATGTGCATCGCGGCATGATAGCCAACTATATGAATGACCACGTAGCCGCTCAAAAACATTACCTTGAAGCATTAAAAGCAGCAAAACTAACCAAAAACAACCGTTACCTGGCTTCTGCCTACTCAGCCCTGGTTGATATTGCCGATAACCTTGACCTCATTGATGAGCAGTTACAGTATGCCAAAAAGTTTTACCAGTTGGCGGCCAATACCAAAGAAATGCCCGATTGGGGACTGGCACACGAGGAACTGGCCGGGGCTTACCTGGCCAATAAAATGAATGATAGTGCCCTTGTTTACCTTAAAAAGGTTATACCTCTGTACCAGCAGTACAATATGCCCGTAGTAAGCAGCAGGGTGCAATACAGAATAGGCCTTTGCTACCAAAACCAGGGCAAATTTTCGCAGGCCCTGGTCTATTTCAAAAAAGCAGTGGCCATAGCCAAATCGCAACCCAGTTACGATGGCTACTCAATTGACTACATGCTATACGTCATAGGCTTTGCCCATATCTGGAATAACGAGCACAACCAAGCCATACCCTACCTGCAGGAGTCTATTGAACGGGCACCTGCCAACGATCATTTTCAGCGGTGGGTGTCATACAAAAGCCTGGCCCAGGCCTACAAAACAACCAAACAGCCATGGCTGGCCATACAAAGCTATGACTCTAGCATGCACTACAGTGAGCTGCACCACAAACAAAAAGCCAAAGAACTCAATGCCGAAACCAATGCTGAAATTAACCGGCTTAAAATTCAGTTCGAAACACAGGAAAAAGAGCAGGAAATACAGCTACTTACTCAAAAACAAAAGGTTGACCAGCAAATCATACTCAGGCAGCGCCTGCTGCAGGCAGGTTTGGTAGTATTGGCCATACTGCTGTTACTGGTGGGCGCATTGATCTACCGCAGCCGCAGGCGCGCCATTTCAGATAAAGAGGCCATTGCCCAACAAAAAGAAGAAATTGAAGCACAGGCCGAAGAACTGCAAACCTCTAACGAACGCCTGGTGGCTCTTGATTACTTTAAAAAGAAAACCATGGGCATGATTGTGCATGACCTGAAAAACCCCCTGAACCTGATATACAACAGCACTGATTCAAAACAGGTAAAGCAAACAGCAGCTGGTATGATGAACCTGGTGCTTAACCTGTTGCAAACCCAAAAGCTTGAAAGCACCCAGCTGGCCATTGAACAAAAACCTGAATCAATGACTGAGCTACTGCAACAGGCCATAGAGCAGGTTGAGTATTTAGCAGCACAAAAACACATCAGGCTACAGTGCAATACCCCACAAAACTATGAGGTACTGGCAGATGTAAGCCTCATGGTGCGCGTATTTGTGAACCTGCTTACCAATGCCATCAAATACTCACCGTTAAACAACGTTGTGTCAATTAATGTCAAGCCAGCTACCCTACATAGCCATGCGCAGGCGGCAACTGTTACTGTTACAGATGTGGGCCCCGGCATTTCAGTTGATGACCAGCAGCACCTGTTCAACGCTTTTGCAACGCCCACAGGCCGCAGCACTGGTATTGACCCCTCTACCGGGTTGGGGCTACACTTTTGCCTGCTGGTAGTACAGGCCCACCAGGGCACTATTGAAGTACAATCGCAGCTGGGCAAAGGCACCACCATGCAGGTAACCCTGCCAGCCCATTTGGCTGGCACCAGTGCCAACGGCACCAATGGCAGCCACCTGCAAAATGCCAACCTGACTGAAGCTGACTTACAGGTAATAGACCCGTTCAGAAAAAAACTACAGCAAATAGCCTTTTATGAGTACAACAAAGTGGCCGAGGTGATAGACAGCATGCCCAGCCTGAACAACCCCAGGCTCATACAATGGCAAGAGGCCATTATGCAAAGTGTATTAATGAGTAACCAGCCTGTTTATGAAAGCCTGGTAGGCGGTTAACTGGTAGCCTCAGTTTGGGGCAGGGCCAGTGTAAACCTGCTGCCCTGGCCTGGCTGGCTTTGTACGGTTAAGCTGCCGCCCATGCGTTCACTAAAATCTTTCGCTACTGATAGGCCCAGGCCTGTGCCCAGCTCGCCTCTGGTGCCTTTTTTTGCTTTGTAGGGGTCTACCTGATCAAACAAATGGGCCTGCTGCGCTTCGCTAAGCCCAACGCCCGTATCAGTTACTGAAACATGTACCACCTCACCATGATGTTGGGCATGTACGGCCACCTGCCCCCCTTCACTGGTATACTTAATGGCGTTGGCCAGTAAGTTGCGCACAATAAACCGCAACATGTGGCTGTCAGTAAAAAGCGTTAAGCCTTCAGGTACGTCATGGCTCAGTTGAATATCTTTTTTTCTGGCAGCACCATCAGCAACCTTTAATGTGTTCATAACCAACTCTGGTACCACAATAGTTCTTGGGTTAAACTGAAAAGCATGTTGCTTACCAATAGCCCAGTATAGTAAGTTGTTTAGCAGTTCGGTAACCGTTTCAGACTCATCTTCTACCTGGTTAAGAATTTCCATAAAAAGGCTGTAGCTGGTTTGGTCATAATCCATAGCTCTAATCATGGCCAGGCTGCTTTTTAATGACACCACTGGCGATTGCAGGTCGTGGGCAATAATGGCCATCAGGCGTTCGCGCATTTGCAGGGCGCCGCTCAGCTCGTAATTCTGCTCCTTAATCGTTTGTGTGCTTTCGGCCAGCTTCAGGGCAGTATTCACCCTGGCCAGCAGCTCTATCATATCAACCGGTTTTCTAATAAAATCCATCGCACCGGCCTCCAGGGCCGTTTTCAGGCTGTCGCTATTGGTCATGCTGCCCGTAACCATAATCACGGGTATATCTGCCAGCGAGGGCTCCTGCTTCAACAGCCTGATCGTACCTATGCCGTCAAGGTCGGGCATATCCCAGTCGGTCAATATTACATCGGGCAAATGCTTCTGGGCAATCGTAAAAGCCAGTTGGCCATTGGTGGCCACCAATATCTCATACCCCCCATCTACCAGGGCATGGCGCATGCCTTGTATATAATTGGGGTCATCATCAATAAGCAGTATCGTTTTGGGCATAGTTCAGTATTGTGCGTTGTTGCAATTTAACAATTGCCTTGATCCTATAAATAAAGCCCTAAAAAAAATGTATTGTTATAAAATTAGTAGGTCTTTGTTTATTTAGTCGTGGTATTATTAAAATTATTACAACACTGCTAGTGTATTTTTGCTAAAAATAAGGTGTAACAATAAGGTATGATTCGCTTTTACAGAAGCTTTGGTGGGGCAGCTTCTTTTTTAAGTGTATTGGTTTTATGCATCAGGCAGGCCAATTACCAAAAAATATACAGGGCCTGTTAGGTAGCTACCACCTGGGGTAAGCAAATATAGTGTTATGAACTGCAAATATAAGCAGGTTGGCCTTGGGCCATGTAACGGTAAAAGTATGTTATTACTACAACAGGTTGCTCTCCTTCATCCAAAAGCTACAAATCTGTTTTACGCCTTGGGTTACCATCTTCCCTTCATGTAACGAGTAAGGGGCTATTTGCCCTTGGGCATCAAGGTCAGGAAAACACAAAATGCCGCCCTTTTTGCCTCTTACCTCCAGGCCAAGGTGCGGAAACACCGTTTCGCCTCCTTCATAATCATCGGTCAGGTACATCAGCATAGTCCACACCACTTGGCCAATCTCGGCGGCCTCCTGCTTGCCATAGCTGTCATAATGCGCCTTATTTTCCATGCCTGCTCCGTAACTAATCACAAACACCTCATCAGGCTCGGGGTAGTAGGCGGCTTTGGTGGGCAGCAACGCCAGTGCCTTGGCCATAATGGCTTCCAGCGCGGGGCTGTGCACGTCAGAAATCAGGGCCACATCATGGTGGCGGTAGCCTTCTACCTTGGCATTGGTGGCATGTATCTTCCCCTCGGCCAGTTGCAGCAGGGTGTTAATTTCGCTTTCGTCCAGAAAATCATCTTTATAAATAAGCTGCTCCTGGTAGGCCTGTCGTGCCGCTTCCAGCTGGGCTTCGGCCTGGCTAACAGCCTGTGGGGTAGGGGGTGTAGTCGGTACAGCCAGCAGGCATATAGGCAGCCAATCAACCAAAAACTGTTGGGTGGGCAGGGTTACCCACCCTTTGGTGCGGTGCAAAAACCGGCAGGTGTGGTTGTCATACGCCGTCAGCAATACGGCTTGTGGCGGGCCATCAGTGCGCAAATAAGTCAGGGCCGGCAGGGGGGCTTCAGCAAGCTTTTCGGCGGGTAGCTCTACCGTTTGGGTGTCAAAGCCCAGTTGGTTAATAATGGGCACTATCGTTTCGGGGTGCAGGGGCCCTTCAAGCTCAAACAACAGGGGCACCAACACATGGGGCTGCGGGGGCAGGCCGTGGGCGTGCAGCAAATGGCTTACAAGGGTCAGCCCGTTTGAGCCCCAAAAGGTAGGTAGTTCGGCGGTAGTAGTCATCATGCTGTTGGTAATGTGTAAAGGTTGTTGATGCCGGTATTGCGTCTGTTTTGCTATGTCTATTATTATACAAAGGCTATGGCCTATAAATGTACTGGCCATAGCCATTGTGTATTGTAGCTGTGCTCAGCCTATTTGGCTGTTGAGTCAGTGTTTGGTGTGGCTTTACCATTACCACGGCCGCCGTTACCATAATGGCAACCCTTACCGGTTTTCACATCACAGCCACCAGTGATAGCCTCAGTCTTCAGCTTTTCACCTTGCTTATTCTTGTCAATGCTAAACTCAGCAAATTTGTTTAAGTCTTTGCCATTACCCCGGCCACCATTCTTATCATCATCATCATCATCATCATCACCGCAGTACCAATAGCCACCAGTCAGGGCATCAGTACTTGCTTTATCATCAATACTAAACTCCGCAAACTGCTTCAGGTCTTTGCCATTACCCCGGCCACCGTTAGAATTTTTATGCCCCCCCAGTTTCACAACCTCCTTTTGTGTATCATCATCTTTGGGTTGTGGGCCAAAGCCGGCAGTCAGTGTTTTGGTGCTTGTTTTGCTGTCAATAGCAAATTCAGATAATCTTCTTAGTTGTTCATTTTTCATAACTATACTGTTTTATATGGTTGTTGATTAATACAATAATAGCGCGTTTAGTAAGGCAGTTAACTAAGTGTTGATACCTATATTTCAGGGGTTTAACCCTCATGCCTTATTAGTATTAGGCCACCATATTATGAGCCCTCAGCCAAAAGGTACATATCTTTTTATTGCCGCTAACAAGTTGCTTGCCCTCATGCAATGAATAGGGGGCAAGCCCACCATTGGCATCAATATCAGGAAAGCACAGCACCCCGCCTTTATTGCCTTTTACCTCTACACCTAAATGCGGGAAAGTGGTTTCGCCACCCTCATACCCGTCAGTCAGGTACATAATCACTGTCCATACAATCCTTTTATTGGGGTGGTCGGCATCTTCATCTTTAGAATAAAACACATCATAATGCGGTTTACACAACATCCCTTCGGTATATGATACCACCGTTAAGCCATCTTTATCAGGGTGGTAGGCAGCTTTAAAAGGCAATAGGGCCAATGCCTTCTCCATAATGGCTTTCAGCACGGCATCAAAATTGTCAGAAATGACCGCCACCTCACTTTCAAAATACCCTTCAATTGTATTTTGTGTTGGCGTATACTTCCCATCTGCCAGGCCCTGTAAAACAGCCACCTCATCAGCCGTTAAAAAATTATCCTGATAAATCAACTGGTTGCGGTAGTTGGCCTTATCAGCCTCTATGGCCTGCTGGTCATACTGTAGCTTTTGCTGCGTACCATCAGTAGGTATGGCCAGCACACATACATTTATCCAGTTGCTTATAAAAGCAGGGGTAGCCACAGTTACCCGCCCGTTTATGGGGTGTACATAAGTACAGGTTTCGTGGTTAAACTGTTCAAGCAGCACAACCTGTGGCTGGGCCTCATCTAAATAAGTAAAGGCGGGTAATGGCACCTCAGCCAGTTTTTCTGCGGGCAGTTCAACCGTACAGGTTTCAAAATCCAGCTGCCCAAGCAGTTCAACCACATGCTCGGGTTGGGTATCTTCGGCTAAAGTGACATACATGGGGGCCAGCTGGTGTATGGGCACAGGCAAATCATGTGCTTGCAGTAGCTTGGCGGTCAGGCTCAGCAGGCCAGAGCCCCAGTAGTCTATTGTAGTAGTAGTAAGTGGCATTGGTGTAGTTGTTTTAAGGGGGGTCAAAAAGGGGTATTGTTAGGGGGGTACTGGCCATTACTGGTGTACCAGGTTGTGGGGGCGTAGCCAAAAAGTACAGATCTTTTTATTGCCTTTAGTAATTTGGCGCCCCTCATGCAGGGCATACGGGGCAATGCCACCGGTAGCATCAACATCAGGAAAACAAAGCACCCCGCCTTTCTTACCCCTCACCACATGATTAATATGCGGAAACGCCGTTTCACCGCCCTCATAATCATCAGTCAGGTACAGAATAATCGTCCATAAAAACATCTTTGAAGGGTTATGTGGGTCATTATGGTCGTCAGAGTAGTAGGCATCATAATGTGGCTTGCACAGCATGCCTTCATTGTATGAAACTACTGCAAGCCAATCTTTATCAGGGTGGTAGGTGGCCTCAAGGGGCAGTAGCGCCAATGCTTTTTTCATAATGGCCTGCAGGGGGGCGTCAAAATTATTGGTTACCATGGCCACATCATTTTCAAAATACCCTTTAACGGTATTGGTGGTTGGGGCATACTTGCCATCGGCCAGGCTCAACAAAGTGTTTACCTCTTCATCAGTTAAAAAATTATCCTGATAAATCAACCGGTTGCGGTAAGCTGCTTTGGCTGCTTCTACCTGCTGTGGGTCATAGTACAGTTTTTGTGCAGTGCCATCAGTGGGCATGGCCAACACGCACACGCGCAGCCATTGCGCTAAAAATGTAGCGGGGGCAATAGTGATCCTGCCTTCTATTGGGTGTATGTAAGTGCAGTGCGTTTCACTAAACTGTTCTAACAGCACCACTTGTGGTTGTGGGCCTTCTAAATACGTAAAAGCGGGTAGAGGCACTTCAGCCAGCTTTTCTGCAGGCAGCTCAACAGTGCAGGTTTCAAACTCAAACTGCTCAAGCAACTCGGTAACCAGGTTGGGGCTTGAGTCTGCATCGGGGGTAACACATACAGGGGCCAGTACATGTACGGGTGTGGGTAAACCGTGGGCCTGTAATAACTGTGCAGTAAGTGTAAGCAGGCTGGCGCCCCAGTGTTCAATTGTATTGTCAGTCAGTACCATAAGTTTTGGTGTTTAAGCTGTTTTAGTGTTTGCAGTTTGTAGTTGTGTGAGGTTAATAAACTACACGGCCAAAGCTGGCTTTGGCCGTGTAGTGGGGCGTGTCAGTAAGACCTATGCAAATTAAGCTTTAGCTTTCAGGTCTTTGCCATTACTACGGCCACCATTGCCAGGTAGGCCAGGAGGAAGTGGCCATTTAGGTCTGCCACCAGTCAGGGTAGTGGTCTTTAGCTTTTCATCTTGCTTGTTTTTATCAATAGTAAACTCAGCAAACTTTTTTAATTGTTCATTTTTCATAACTATACTGTTTTATTTGGTTGTTGAACAATACAATAATAGCATTTAAACAAAAGCGCTCAACTAAGTATCAATACCTATATTTGAGGTTATTTTGTAATTTTTAATTAAACAGAATTAGTAAGGGGTATATAAAAAATACCCTTGGAATGCCATGTGTAGGGCACCCCAAGGG
>CAZXTW010000201.1:0-9159 GCA_964643525.1 uncultured Roseivirgaceae bacterium | reverse complement strand
CACCGTACGCTGGTGCCGCCCAAAGGTAAGCGTTTGCCCCAGGGCTGCTTCTGGCTGCCAGCCCAGGGCCTGTACCGCCGCTTCGTTTAGCAGGCAAACGGCCTGCTCCCCAGCAGGGTCTGTGGCTCTGAAATGGCGGCCTGCCACCAGCTTTACCTCGTATACTGCATCAAAGTTATGTTGCGCCCTGAGCTGGTACAGACGCTGTTGCTTTTCTGGCTCGTTGCTGTCAAACCCCGTAACGGTAACGCTCTGTTCAATATTGGTGGGTAAGGTATGGGTACCGGTAACGGCCAGTACCTGTGGGTTAGCCTGCCATTGGTTGCGCAATACCTCGTAATTGGCCCGTAGTTGTTGGTCTTCTATGCGGGTATACACAATACGGTCGGCAGCAAACGCACCGCTGCGCTGCTGTATAAAGTTAAACTGCTGGTATATGGCCATGCTCACCATTACCATGGCAGCGGCAATGGCATACTGCCCGGCAATGAGCCACCGCCTGAAGCGCTGCCCCGCCGTAGTGCGGCCTAGCTTACCCTTTAACACCACGGCAGGCTTCAAGGCGGCAATGTACAGGGCCGGGTAGCTGCCCGCCAGGGCCCCTACCAACAGCACCCCAACCAGCAGCAGGGGCAACAAGGCAACCACTTGCCCCATGGTAAATGACAGTTCAACCCCTACCATAGCCGAAAAGTAAGGCAGCACCAAAGGCACAGCCGCCACGGCTGGCACCAGGGCAAGCAGGGCAAACACCCAGGCATCAGCCAGGAACTGCACAAACAGCTGGTGGCGCTGCCCCCCTGCTACCTGCCTGATGCCTATTTCTTTGGCCCGGTGCACGGCGCGGGTCAGTGCCAGGCTGGTGTAATTAATGCAGGCCAGCACCAGCACCAGCAGGGCCGCCGCAGCCAAGATTACAATCAGCCGCCCATCGCCCTTTACAGTGCCCCACTCAAAGTTAAGCCCTCGGTGCAGGTGCACGGCAGTGACAGGCTCCATCAATAAGTTCACTGGCTTTTCTGGGGCCTGGCGCTGCACAAAGGCAGCCAGCTTTTGTTGCACCGCTGCTGCACTGGCTTTGGGGGCCAGCCGCACATAGGTCTGGTAGCTGCTGTATGCCCAGCTTTGGCCTGCAAACTGGCTGGTAAAGCTGGCATTGCCAGCCAGCCCGTTGGTTACAAATTGAAACGGCAAAGAGGTATTACCGGGCAGGGTGGCAAGCACACCAGTAATAGTATAGAGCTGCTCCGCATACTGCAATTGCTGGCCTATGCTTTGCGAGGCACTGCCAAACAGCCGCCGGGCGGCGGGCAAGGTCAACACCATACTGTGCTGCTGCTCAAAGGCCAGGCCTGGGTGGCCAGCCACCATGGGGTAAGCAAACACCTTTAAATACTGGCCGTTGCTTACTATACCCTGCGCCTCAAACAGGGGTTTGCCCTCATGGTTATACAAAAGGCCGTTGGTAACATCAAAAGTAGTGGCATGGGCCACCTCTGGCAGGGTGGCCTGCAGGCCCTGCCCCACGTGGGCAGGCAATACCGCAAAAAAGTTACTGCCCTGAAACGTCCACTGCGGTTGTTGCTGGTATAAGCGGTATACCTGGTCGTTATTAGGCAGCTGGCTGTCATAGCTTAGTTCGTAGCTGGTGTAGAGGTATACCAGCAAGGTGCACAGCAGGCCAACCGATAGCCCCCCGATGTTAACCAGGGCATAGAGGCGCTGCTTGCCTAAGTTACGAAAGGTTACCTTGAGGTGGCTCTTAAGCAGGCCAGCCAGTATAAACCTGCCCCCACCCAGGGGGCGCAGCAATGAGGGGCGCAACAGCAAAATCACTTGCCAAAAAAACAGCCAGCGGGCCTTTGAGAGGCCTTTGCTGCGTACGTTTTCATGAAACAGCTCATGCAGGTCGCCCTCAATAGAGGGGTACCAGTTGGGGTGGCACAGCCAGCGGAACAACAGCAGGGGGAACTTTGGGGGTTGGGGGTGCTGCATATCAGGTTATTTTTAGCTGTAGTACTACTTCTGGTATTTCGCTCCACAGCTGGTTGCGCACCTCGCGGGTAGCTTCCAGCACCTTTTTGCCGTAGGCTGTAATTTCAAAATACCGCTTGGGGCGCCCGCCCCTAATGGCATTGGCCTCGCCATTGCGGGCACTGAGGTAGCCCTTTTCTTCCAGCCGCTTCAGGCAGGCCTGCAAGGCCCCTACGCTCACCTTTCGGCTAAGCCGCCCCTCAATGGTTTGCTTTATGGTTACGCCGTAGGCATTGCCATGCAGCGCGGCCACCACCAGCAATACAATCTCTTCAAACTCTCCTATCTGGTACTTACCCATAGTATATTCTTGTTTGTAGTATTGCAAATAAACCAAACCAACATGTTAATTCCTAATTGTAGTGTTGCTTTATATAAAATAACCCTTCTACTTACTTAACACTGCCTATGTTTTACCTAAGGGCTATTCCAAACCAATTGGCCCAGGCAGTACTTACATTACGCACCACACAAATTAGTGTATAATTATTGCCTTAAGTGTGCATTGGTTTTGTACTAATCAGGTAAACTAGTATGTTGGCAGCAAAGTTAGAAGCAACGTAGCATATGGCTAACCAACCGGCAAAAGACGCTGAAGCACTGAAGCGGCACGACCGCTTTGCGCGATTTATTTTACAAAATATAGAAAGGGCTGTTGCCTTTTTTAAGTTGGCCCTACACCCTGAAGATGTAGCCGCCATTGACTGGGGCACCCTTGACCTGGCCCAACAAAGCAGTGCCTCAAAGTCGTTGAAACTGCACAGCACTGACCTCTCATATACCGCACGCTATAAAACTGGAGCCAGGTTGAGCCTGGCTTTAATTATTGAGCACAAAAGCCAAAAGGCTGAGCAACGGTACCCCATACAATATCAGTTGCTTGAGCACATTACCAACCACGTGAAGCACCATGACGATGGCCAGGGGCGTGCAGCCCTGCCTATTCTGGTGGTACTGTACCATGGCAAACAGGCATGGCAAGAGCCCAGCCTACCCGACTATTACAAAAGTGCCAACCACCCCGCAGGTACTGTGGAACGAAACGCACAAAACGTCAAGTTTAATCTGGTTGATTTAACCAGTATGACAGATGAAGCCTTAATGGCTTTTTACGAAATTTCGGTACCTTTATATATCTGTTTACTGGTGTGTAAACATGTGTGGGATGCCAGTTTAGATCAGACCTTAGGCCAAATTGCCAAAGACCTGATTAACCTCAAAGACAGCCATACTGGCCGTGAGTTGTTAGATGCTATTTTGAGGTACATTGAAACGGCATACAAGAACAAAGAAGAGTTTAAAAACGTTTTAACTAACATAGACGAAACCAATACCATTATGGGGTTCTACACACAAGAATTAGCTGAAAAGAAAGCAGAAGGTATTGCCGAGGGTAAAGCTAAAGGTATTGCCGAGGGTAAAAACGAGGGGCTAACTTTGGTAGCCACAAAGGCCTTGAAGGCGGGTAAGCTAACTGTTGAAGAAATTGCCGACCTGACCGATACTGACCTGACCTTTGTACTTGACATACAAAGTAAAATCAAGAAGGGCCTGCTGTAAATTACACTTAATAAATAGGCACTTGTTTGGCTACTTAAATCGTTGCAACCATACGCTCAATGGCATTTGCAATGTTTATGAGCTGCTTTTCACATTTCATAGCCCCATATGTAGTTGCCCAGTAGCTACAGAATCTCCCCAACTTTATACCTAACTTTTACAATTTCACTTTAATACATAGGTTTTCCACTGTGTGAGCCTTACGAATAATGGCTGTCTGTAACCCCTAAAGTATTTTGTAACGGCAATAAAGCAAGAGTTGGATTTGTTTAATAGAACTCCCTTTAAAAGTCAGGGCTTGATTGCCTCCTGGACGAAAATTGTTTTTATCCAGGATGTAAGCTGCCGCTATCCGGGAGAAACGCTCCCGCTCTCCGGCTAAAAAAACTTTTTCTCGGGCGGAAAAAAGTCTGGCTCCGGGAGAAACGCTGCCGCCCAGCCGGACAAAATTTATTTTTCTACAGGAAGCAGATAGCTTACCTGCCAGAGGAAACTTTCAAACTGCTAAGATTTTTTTACTTATTGAAAGGCAACACGTTGGTAAACTTCACTGAGGGGCAGTTGCAGGCTTAAGGAGTTGAGCGTTGCGGACGCCTCCAGGCCTTCAAAAGTACGGATATGCCCCCACCCATCAGTACTGCTGCGAACCTCTACCCGGGGCCGATCTTGCGATACCAATACGTACTCTTTCAAGCTGGGGATACGCTTGTAGCGGTCAAACTTTTCTATAAAATCATAAGACATTGTGGTGGGCGAAAGTACCTCAACAATCATGGTAGGGTTCAACAATACATCGTTGCGTCCCTCTTGCAGTTGTTCACCCCCACAAACTACCATTGCATCAGGGTACATATAGGCATTGGCCGAGGCGGCATACACTTTTAACTCACTGCCAAAAGGGGTACACAGCCTGTTGCCCAGCAATTGCCTGAGGGTAGCACCTACATTCAGCACAATCACCGCATGGTTTCTGGCACCACCAGACATGGCCCTGATAGCTCCATCAAAAAACTCCCACTTTTCTGGGCTCTCTGACTCTATTGTCAAATAGTCAACAGCTGTGTAAGTAGTATCGGTTTTAAACTGTGCCTCTCCCATGGTACTGCAAATTGAAAAGTAAAGATAGCTCTTTTCAGCAATCAATTCGCTTCCAAAGCCGCTTCTCGCTCTTCTGTAACCAGCTGGCGGCGCATGTAAAAGTAGTTTAAGGGGGCTTTGTATTTGGGTGTGTTCAACAGGTTACATAAAGCCTCATACGGTTGGCCCTGGTCCAGTGCCTGCTGCACAGCATCGGCAATAAATTGGGGCAGCGGCTGTGAATTGCCAAATAAGAACGTAAAATGGTCTTGCCCGCTCACATTATTGCCGTGCACCACATACACATAATGGTAGGTACTTACGGTAGGCACAATTTGGCTTTGCAGCAGCAAATCGTTCATCATTTCATGGTCTTCATGGCGCTGCAGGCCGGCCTGGTACCTCACATCTTCAAGGGCGGCCTTTTCAGCAAAAAGGGTATTTTCCCACAGCCTGAAGTTAGAGAAATAAGCCTGCTGGTTGTCAATATCATAAATAACAATATTGGTAAGCATGGTGGCGGGCTGGTGGCTGTTTTTTACCGCCTGGTACTGCAACATAATGCGCTCGTTATGATACCAGTCGTCATCATCCCACTGGCAGATGTACGTGCCCTGGGCAGCATCAATAGAAGCATTGCGTATGGCCCCCAGCTTCAGGCCGTGGTTGGCCGGCAGTACCTTAACCCGCACCAGGTGGGCAGGCAAGGTATCAATATAAGCCAGGGTAGCCTGGTCAGTGGCCCGGCACACCAGCACCAGCTCTTTATTAGGGTAGGTTTGCTGCATAAAGCAGTGTATGGCCCGTTTCAGGTAATGCACCCGGTTTTCTGTAAGGCACAAACACGATACCAGGGGGTAGCTTTCAGCGCTGGTGGTCAAATCAGTTTCAGTACGCATAAGTAGTATCAGGTTAAGGTATGGCAGCTACTGGTGCCTCGGTTAAATCATATTGTATATAGTTCATAAGCTTTTGGGCATGCTCAAAAATAAAAAAGTGGTCGCCGCTGAGCTGGTGCAGGTGAAAGGCCCCTTCTGTTTCGCGCTGCCAGGCCATGCCCTCTGGTACTGTAATGAAATCATCATCACCCAAAAACAGGTGGATGGGCACCTCAAACGGCTGGGGCTGCTTTTTATGTATATAGCATTCATAAGCCTCAAAATCAGCCCTGAGGTACCCTTCAAACATATTAAACAGCTTGGGGGCGTTCAGCACTTGTTTAGGCAGCCTGCCATAGTCAATCAGTGTTTGCTGAAAGGCATGCCTGGGCAGGGCAAACAAGGCGGTGGGCTTGGTGTGCGTAACCGGGGCGCTTTTGCCGCTAATGTAAAGGGCAGTGGGTGGCGTATGCCCATTAGCCAGCAGCTTAATGGTAAGCAAATAGCCCAGCAAGCCCCCCATGCTGTGGCCAAAAATGGCGTAATTGGCATGCAGGCGGCCCTGTAGCTGTTGGTAAATATCATTCACCATGTGGTGTATGCTGGTAATGGGCTGCTCGGCATAACGGGCATCGCGCCCGGGCAGCAGCACCTCTACCAGTTCTATATCATGCTCATGGGCGTGGGGTTGAAACTGGCGGTAGGCCTGCTTGCCGCCACCGGCATAAGGCAAAAGCACCAGTTGGTGTTTGGTTGTGTTTGGTTGCATATCAGGTTGTAATTACTTGTTCAACTAGTTTACCGGTTTGCTGGCGCCACATGGCGTAGTACAGCCCTTTCTCATCTAACAGGCTCTGGTGCGAGCCCATTTCAATCACCTCACCATTTTCAAGCACGTAAATTCTATCAGCAAACATGATGGTAGAAAGCCGGTGGGCAATCATAATGGTAATAAACTCTTTGCCAGCAGCAATTTGCTTGATGGTTTCTGTAATGCCTTTTTCGGTCATTGAATCTAATGCCGAGGTGGCTTCATCAAAAATGAGCAGGCTGGCTTTGCGCAGCAGCGAGCGTGCAATTGACAGGCGCTGGCGCTCACCGCCAGAAAGCTTCAGGCCGCTTTCGCCAATCATGGTATCCAGCCCCTGGGGTGCCCGGCTCAGCAGGCGCTGGCAGGCCGCCTGCTGCAGGGCCTGCTGCAGCATGGCATCGTTGGCCTCGGGGTTGGCAAACAGCAGGTTTTCTTTAATAGTGCCTGAAAACAGCTGGGTATCCTGGCTTACCAGCCCCACCAGGTGGCGCAACTGGTTGCTGTCAACCTCATTGGCGGGGTAGCTGTTAATCAGCACCTGGCCACCGCTGGGGGTATACAGGCCAATAAGCAGCTTCACCAGGGTGGTTTTGCCAGCACCAGAAGGCCCTACAAAGGCAATGGTTTCGCCAGCAAACACCTCAAAGTTAATGCCCCGCAGGGTCTGCTGGGTAGCCGAGCGGTGCTTAAACTGCACATTATCAAACATCAGGCTGTTAATAGAAGCTATTTTGCGTGGTTGCGCAGGCTGTACCTCTACAGGCTTGGCCAGCAGCACATCCATATTGCCCAGAGAGGCCTGCGCCTCACGGAAGGAGATGACCACCTCGCCTACGCCCTCCATAGCACCTAATATGTAGTAAAAGTACAGTTGCATCATCAACAGCTGGCCCACCGTTATTTTGCCATAAAACACAAACAGCAGCAGCAAAAATATGATGGTTTGCTGTAGTGTATGGATAAAGGCATGGTAACCAATGCTTACTACCCGCACGCTTTTAAGCTTTTTAATTTCTTGCCTCAGTATGCCAAAAGTGGTGTCACTAAACCGCTTAGCCTCCTGGGCCACCAGGCCCAGGCCCTTAACCAGTTCAATATTGCGGAACGACTCAGTAGCCGTACCGGCAAGGGCTGTGGTTTTGTCAAGTATGGTTTTTTGCAGCTTTTTTATTTTGCGGCTCATGTGGTTGGTCATGAAGTACATGAGCGCGGCCCCACCCAGGTACACAAATACCAGCCAGGGGGTAAGCTGTATGGCTATAATAGAAACAATGATGATGCCCACCGTAATTTCAATACCTGCCGTAACGAACTTGGTAATGAACTTTTCACTATCAGCTTTGGCGCGCTGCAATACCGAAAGTACCTCGCCGCTGCGCGAGTCTTCAAAATCCTGGTACGGCAGGCGCATCATATGCTGCTGCACATCTACATACAAATCAGCCCCAAAGCGCTGTATAATCACGTTCAGGTAGTAATGCTGAAACACCTTGGCCACCCACGATATGGTGCTGACCACCACAATTAGCAACATACCCAGAATAATACCCTCAATAAAGGCGCCCTCCAGCCCGTTGTCACGAAAATACTGGGCCTGGCTGGCAAAAGGGTCAATTAACCGGTTGCCTAAAATGTAGGGGTTCATGAAGTTAAAGCCGTTGTTAACCACTGCAAACAGCAGGGCCAGCACCACCAGCCTCATGTACGGGCGTAAATACCTAAACAGTAACTGCATACCAGTAATTGGTTAAGCTCAATTGGCTATTAATATCCCTGAAACTCATATTCTACCTCTGCGGCCCAGTTAATTCTTTGCTCTAATTGTGTCAGGGCTGTTTTTATCGTGGCCCAGTCTGCCTCGCTAATGGCCAGGTTGTGGGCATCAAAATCATGCTTTACCTGTTCTGGGCTGGTAGCCCCCAACAGGCCGGTGCCAATGCCGGGCTGGTCAATGAGCCACTTAATGGCCAGCTGTGAGTAGGTGCAGTTGTACCCCTCAACAATGGCCCTGATCTGCTCAAAATAATGCTTAATTTCAGCTTTGTTGGCAGGGTCATACAGGGCCGCTTCACGGGGGTTTTCACCAATGCGCCACAGCCACTTGGGTACCTCTTCGGCCGAAAGGATGCCGCGTTGCAGCACGCAATAGGCCAGCACATTTTGCTTTTGCTCTATCATATACGGAATCAGGCTGCCCTCAATGCCCCGGTTAAACATGCTGTACCGCACCTTGTTAGAAAGGATGGGCACCGTACCCAAATCAGTAGCCTTGTGCAGTTCTTCTACGGTATGGTTGCATACGCCTGCATGGCGTATTTTGCCCTGCTGCTTCAGCAGGCTAAACGCCTCAAACGTTTCATCAACCGGTGTGGTAGCGTCTGGCCAGTGCAACGAGTAGTGGTCAATATAATCTGTGTTTAGCCGCTTCAGGCTGGCCTCACATTCTTTAATAATGCTTTCCTTACCGGCATACTTAAAAAAGTTGTACCGCTTGCCCTGCACCAGCTCATTTTGCAGGTAGGGCGTGCCCTGGTTGCCATACCACACCATGCCGCATTTAGTCAGCACCTTTACGCTGTCGCGGGGCCTGTCTTTAATCACGTTGGCCACCACCTCTTCACTATAGCCAAAGCCATACTGGGCGGCCGTATCAATGGCATTACAGCCCAGGTCAATGGCCGTATGCAGGGCCCTGGTGGCCGGGGCGCCGCCACACCCGCCCATATTTAAATTACCAAGCGTCCACGCGCCAAACGTAATGGCTGGCAGGGGAAAGTCAGAGCGGCCTATAATTGTATG
>CAZXTW010000200.1:0-9213 GCA_964643525.1 uncultured Roseivirgaceae bacterium | reverse complement strand
AAGTCGCTGGGGGTTTGCTCGCGCAATTCATAATTAGCGCAGAAGTTAATGACCTGCACCAGTGCACTGCGCAGTTGCTCAACCAGATTGCCTACAGTGGTTTCGTTGTAGCTGCCATCAGTATAGCCCACAGTGAGGGTAAGCTGGTCGTTGCTTATTTGCCCGCCGATTTTAAAGTCGAACAGGCTTTGCTCATCACTGCCAATATTCTGACCAGGGTCATTGACCAACTCAAAAGCACCACCTTCGCTACCCTCGCCCACCTGGCCATGGTAGTTAAAGCCAATTTGTGGCTGGCAGCTAAAGTCAACCTCTTGCTTGTGCTGCTGGTCAGTGAGGTAGCGTAATATGCCATAGCCAACGCCCTTATCAGGTATTTGGTGCTGGCTTTCTTTCACCAGCTTGATTTGCCGGGCAAGGTTATCTGGCGCTGTGATGGTAAGCAGGCTGGGGAACAGCCCTGTAAACCAGCCCACCGTACGGTTAATGTTGGCATCTTTTATGATTTGCTCCCTGCCGTGGCCCTCTTGCCCTATGAGTATGTTTTTATGGCCAAAGGCCGCATTGAAGGCCAGGCCTACAGCCGTGAGCAGCAAATCATTAATTTCAGTGCCAAACGGGGCATTGGCTTTTGTAAGCAGCAGCTCAGTATCTTCCTTACTTAAGGTAACGGCCTGCTGGGTAGCGTTGCCCATGGTTTGTTTTACCGTGGCATTGTCTGGTATTAGCCTGTCAACCTCAGCATTGGTTATGCTTTGCCAGAAAGGCACCTGCCGCAGAAAGGGTTCTGAATTGGCATACTGCTGCAGCTGCTGTGCCCATACTTTGTATGAGTCAGACTTCATGGGCAGGCGCAGGCGCTCACTGTTTTGGTACTGGGTGTACAGGGTGGTGAGGTCTTCACCAATGATTTGCCACGAAACGGTATCAACAATTAAGTGGTGGGCCACCAGGTGCAGGTAGTCATAATCTTTACCATGGTATACGCCAGCTTTAAACAGCGGGCCTTCGGCCAGGTTAAGGTTGGCGTGCAGGGCATCAGCTGCCTGTGCCAGGGCCTGCTGCTCAGACTCGTGGCTGGCAAGGTCTGCCTCAACTACCTCTACAGTGTGCTTCAGGCTCTGGTTGGTTTGCGTCATGCCATTTTCAGTAAACTGGTAGGTCATGCGCAGGGCATCGTGGTGCTCTTGTATTTTACGTATTACGGCCTGCACCCCTTCGTAGCTAAACCGCTCTGCCGAGCGCAGCAATACCCCCTGGCTGTAGTTGGCCGGGTTGCTGAGCCCCAGGGCCAGGTACTCATACTGAATAGGCGTTAAGGGTACCTCACCAGTAACCACAGACTGATCTGCAATGCGGTCTAACGAGCGCACCTTTTGCACCATATCAGAAATAACCGGAAACTGGAATATGTCTTTAACGTCAAGCTTGTACCCTTCGCGGTAAAGGCGTGACGATATTTGAATGGCTTTGATAGAATCACCCCCAATGAGGAAAAAGTCATCATTAAGGCTTAGCTTATCACGGCCAAGTATTTTGGCCAGTATTTCGGTAAGCATTTTTTCCATCTTGGTTACCGGGCTCTGGAAGCTCACGGTCTCTACCAGGGCATCTGGCGAAGGCAGGGCCTTTCTGTCAATTTTACCATTGGTAGTTAACGGAAACTCTGCCAGCGGTATAATGTTGGCCGGCACCATATGCTCTGGCAGGTATTCAGACAGGAAGGTGCGGAACGTTATTTTTTCTATTTGCCCTTTGGTTTCAATATAGGCCACCAGCCTGGTAGCAGCACCGCTGCCTACCGGTATTACCAGAGCATTTTTTACTGCGGGGTGCTTAATGCAGGCCCCTTCAATTTCGCCCGGTTCAACGCGCATGCCCCTGACCTGTATCTGGTTGTCAGAGCGGCCCAGAAAATCAAGCTCGCCGCCAGGCAGCCACCGGCCCATATCGCCAGTTTTGTACAGCAGCTCATCAGCCCCGTTTACAGCATAAGGGTTTTTAATGAATTTGGCCTGAGTGGCTGTTTCATTATCAACATACCCAGCCGAGAGGCCAATGCCTGCCACACATATTTCACCCTGGTTGCCCTCAGCCACCAGGCGGTTGCTGCTATCAAGCAATAGCACGCGTGTATTGGCAAAGGGTTTACCAATGGGTATTGACCCTTTTTTGCGGTAGTAGTCTTTTTTGCTGGCATCTACCTTATGGAAGGTGGCGCCCACACAGGTTTCAGTGGGGCCATAGCCGTTAAAGAAGTCAATATCCTGCGCGTAAAACAGTGTTTCGTCAAGGGTGGCTGCCTCGCCAGTTGAAATTACCCTTTTAAGGGTGGGCAGCGGCGATTTGTTCAGGGCCTTGAGGTAGGCCGGCGGAAAGATAGCCGTACTGACCCGGTGTGTTTGCAGTAGCTCTTGCAGGCTGAACATATTGTTTTTTACCTCGGGGTAGGCTACTACCAATGTAGCACCCGAGAGCAAAGCCATGAACACCTCTACCAGCGAGGCATCAAAGCCGGTACTGGCAAAAAACAGCACATTATCATCACTGGTAACACCAATATGGTCGTTGTGGTACAAGATACGGTCAACCAGGCTGCGCTGTTGAATTTGTACGCCCTTGGGCCAGCCAGTGGTACCAGAGGTGTAAATGATGTAGGCAATACCGTCATCATCCTGCCCTAAAAACTCAGGCAGGGTATAGCTTAACTGCTTTTCTATTTTAAAGCGCTTGGCCTTGAGCTCAACGGTATGTTTGGTGCGTATGCGTTTGCCTTCAAAAGAGGCAGTAGTGTCAGTAACGATGATGTTTATTTCCGCATTTTCAAGCATGTAGTCAATGCGCTCTTGCGGGTTGCTGGGGTCAATAGGCACGTACACACCGCCAGCTTTTAAGATGCCCAATACACTAAGCACGGCCCATTCAGAGCGTTGTATCATTGAACCTACCCGCTCGCCAGGCTGTATGCCACACTCATTAATGAGGTAATGCGCCACCTGATTTGAACGCTCGTTCAAATCGCGGTAGGTAATGCGGTTATTGCCTGCAATAATGGCCAGGGCCTCGGGGTGGCTGCGTGCCTTTTCATCAAACAGCTGCTGCACCGTAGTGCTGGGGCTGTACAGGCTGGGTGCAGGGTTGTACTGGTGCAGCAGGCGGTCATACTCCTGCTCAGACAACAGCGACAGCTGCGCTGGCGTTATGCTTTGGTTTTCAGCAATTTGCTCTAACAGGCGTTGCAGGTGCCCGCCCAGCCGCTCAATATAATCGCCATCATATACGTTGGCGTTGTAGTTCAGTATGATGTTAATCTGAGCGTTGGGCTCAACAATGAGGTTAAAATCGTAATTGGTTTCAGTAAAATAGGTTGAGCCGCTAAGTTGCCAGCTGTTGTCATCATCATCAGTCTCTTCAGAAAGGCCCTCAATTTTATCTGCCAGCGGAAAGTTCTCGAATATAACCACATGGTCAATGAGGTTCTGCATCAGGTCAGTTTCTGACTGAATTTTGCTTAACGGGTAGTAGTGGTGCTTTTCAGCTTCGGCACTTTGGCGGTGTATGGCTTTAACCAGTTCAAGAAAGGGGGTATCATCCTGATACTGTACCCGCACCGGTATGGTGTTAATGAACAGACCAATCATTGATTGGATGCCGTTAATTTCGGCCGGCCGGCCAGATACTACAGCCCCAAAAACAACATCACGTTTGTCATTATACTGGCCCAGTAGCAAACCCCATACGGCCTGCAGCACATTGCTTAGCGTTACGCGGTGCTTGCCTGCCATAGCATGCAAGGCAGATGATAGCTCTTTTGACAACAGCAGTTGTACCTCCTGATTGTCATACTGGCTGCCAGCGGCCCGCTGCACCGCCGCTTTGGGTACACCTGCTGCCTCTTCATAGCCCTGCAGATAATCAGCCCAATGGTTGCGCGATGCTTCAGGGTTTTGGCGCACCAGCCAGTCAATATAGCTTCTGAACTGCCTGGCCTTGGGCAGCTCAAAGGTGCCTGACTGGCGCAGGCCGTTGTATATGGTAAAGAACTCTTCAATGAAAATACCCATACACCAGCCATCCATCAAGATGTGGTGGTAGCTCCACACAAATTCATACTCACGCTCGCCCAGCCTGAGCAGGGCCACGCGCATGAGCATGTCTTTGGTTAAATCAAACGAGCGCTGGCGGTCTTTTTCAAGGTAAGCCTTCAGGTACGTGTCTTTATCTTCTATTTGCCTAACATCTTCAAAAGCAAACACCACAGGCCATTCTTTCAGAACCACCTGTAGTATTTTATCGGCCTTTTTGTGATTAAAGACAGTGCGCATAATGTCGTGCCTTTTCACAAACTCATTCAGGCTCTGTTCTACCAGAACGGGGTCTATCTTACCCTGTAACCGGTAGGACTTCTGGCTGAAGTAAGCTGAAGAACCTTCATGTAGTAAAGAATGGAAATAGATGCCCTCCTGCATAGGTGACAGGGGGTAAATGTCTTTTATATTCTTTGGGTTTAGGTACGATTTCACAATGGTAGCTTTTTAATGTTATTCAAAGAATGAATCTATATCATCAAGAGATAGTTGGTCATAGCCAAAGTCACTGGGTGTGGCCTGGGTTTCGTCCTGGTCAGTACAGTGATTGATCATTTGCACCAGCACATCTTTATAGTGCTGTGACAGCGCTTCTATAGTACTTTTAAAGAACCGGCCCGGGTTGTAGAATATTGACAGGTTAAAGGTGTTGCCCGAGGTAATGGCCGAGAAGTCAAGGTCAAAGAGGCGCTGCTCCTGGCTGTTCTGTACATCGCCATGGTACTCGTCAGTATCGCTAAACACCTGGTCGCTTTCTTCTACTTCAAACTGGCCCAGGTAGTTGAACGACAGCTGCGGGTCGGCCACCATGCCATCCTTTTCTTTGGCCCCGCCCAGGTATTTCAATATGCCGTAACCAATGCCTTTGTTAGGCACCTTTCTGAGCATTTCTTTGGTTTCTCTAATTTGCCGGCCCAGGTCGTTTTCATTTACATCTAACACCACCGGGTAAATGCTGGTAAACCAGCCTATGGTACGGCCAATGTCAACCCCCTCAATAATATCTTCACGGCCGTGGCCATCAAGCGCCAATATGGTTTTGTTGTGGCCAAAGGCGCGGTACATACTAAGGGCCAGTGCGGTTAGCAGCAGGTCGTTAATTTCTGTATTGTAGGCATTGTTGACTACAGTAAGCAGTTGCTCGGTTTGCGTTTCGTCAAGGCTGAACTTCACCTCGGCGGTATCGTTCAGGGTATTGGTTTGTGCCACCGCATCGTGCTTAATTCTGGGTGCTTCCTGCTGCGTAATGCTTAGCCAGTAGGGCCGCTCGCCCTGCAGCTCATCACTGGCAGCATAGGCCTGTAGCTTTTCTGCCCATGTTTTAAATGAATCTGTTTTTAAAGGCAGCTTTAATGGCTCGCTGGCCACGTGTTGCTCATACAGTGTGCGCAGGTCTTCTAACAGAATACGCCATGAAATACCATCAATTACCAGGTGGTGGGTAGCTACCAGCAGTCTGTCACCATCGGGCAGGTGAAATAAGCCCACCTTAATTAATGGCCCCTCTTGAAGGTTTATCTGTGACTGCAACTGGGTGGTGAGCTGCTCAAGCGCAGCTACCGGGTTTGCTTCGGCCTTCAGGTCAAACTGCTCAATGGCCAGGGTCATGTCAGTATCCTGATTTACCTGTACTATCCCTTCGTCACTCACTTCAAAGGTCATGCGCAGGGCATCATGGTGTACTATAATCTGGTTAAAGGCGGCCTGTAATGCCGGTATGTTAAAGCCAGCATCGGCCTTGAACATAACTGCCTGGTTGTAATGCGCCCTGTGCTGCAGGGGCCTGTCAAAGAAGTGCAGCTGTATGGGCGAGAGTGGTACCTGCCCGGTTACCGTGGCCTGGCTTACCAGGCGGGTATTGCGTTTAATACAGGGCACCATATCACCCACGGTAGGGTTCAGGAATATGTCACGTACCTCAAGCTTGAACCCTTCGCGGTGTAAATGTGAGGCGGCCTGTATGGCCCTGATGGAGTCGCCCCCCAGGGCAAAGAAGTCGTCGCCCAGGCCTACTTGTTCGCGCCCCATTACCTTGGCCAGTACGGTGGTTAACAGCGTTTCAAGCTCAGAGGTAGGCGCTACGTATTCAGCTTCTGCTTCCTGGCCGCTCAGCACCGTATCTGGCGCGGGCAGCTTGGCTGCATCTACCTTACCATGGCCCTTGGTGGGCAGGCTTTCAAGGGTAATGTAGGCTGCTGGTATCATGTATTCTGGCAGCGACTTTCTTAAGTGCTCGCGGTAGGCTGCGGCATCGTTCAGGTCGCTGGCCAGGTAAGCTACCAGGGCCAGGTTATTGTTGCGGTCATTAAATACAGTAACAAAGGCATGGCGCACGGCCTCGTGGTTCATGAGGTGCTCTTCAATATCGCCGGGCTCAATTCTGTAACCGTTTATTTTAACCTGCTTGTCTTTGCGGCCCAGGAACTCAATGTTGCCATCGGGCAGCCAGCGGCCCAGGTCGCCGGTGCGGTACATTTTATTACCCGGCTCAAAGGGGCTGTCAATGAACTTCTCGTTGGTAAGCGCTTCTCTATTGACATAGCCCAAGGCCAAACCAAGGCCCGATACGCATATTTCGCCCGGTGTACCCAGCGGCACCTGGTTGCCAGCCGCATCAACAATGTACACACGGTTGTTGTTAATGGGCTTGCCTATGTGCGAGGGCCGCACGTCAAGCGCGCTGGCCGGGGCCTCTTTATCATTTATTTTACGGGTAATGAAACCAATGGTAGCCTCAGTTGGGCCAAAGTGGTTAATGAACTGCGTGGGCTGCTGGCACAATTGCAGGTAGCGCTCAATGTCATCTGATTTCATCATTTCGCCACCCAGCAGAATTAACCGCAGGTTAAACTGGCTGATGCGTGTTTCAAAATCAGGGTCGTTCACCAGCACATTAAAGTGCGAGGGTGTGAGCTTGATATAAGTAATGGGTGCCTCGGCCAGTGTTTTAATCAGTTCAACACCATCAAGGTAGGGGTTTTCAGGCATGAGGTGCAGAGTAGCCCCAGCCATTAATGACGACCATAAGCTGGTATAGCCCAGGTCAAAAGCGGCCGAAGCCAACATAATGGTGCTGTCTGTTGGGCTAATGCCCTGGCTGTTAATAAACCAGGTGCAGTAGTTTACCAGGGCACGGTGGGGCACAGCCACCCCTTTGGGCTTGCCTGTAGAGCCTGAAGTGTAAATTACATACACAGGGTCAGCAGGGCGGGCAGTAACCTCAATATTGGCCACGGTGCCCGGGTGTGCGGTTTGTGCATAGCTAAGTGTGGGGCAGGGCACCTCACCGGTGGGCTGGTTGCCAGCACCTGTTATTAGCAGGGCGGCCCCACTATCGGCCAGTACAAAGTCGCGGCGTTCGTCAGGTATGTGCACATCCAGCGGCAAGTAGGCAGCACCGGTTTTGATCACACCCATGATGGCTGCCACCATTAAGCTTGACCGCGGCACTGATACAGCCACTACCTGGCCGCGCCCAATGCCATAGTCGTTTATTAACTGCCCGGCCAGCACGTTGGCAGCCTGGTTGAGCTGCTGGTAGCTCATGGCCCCGTTTTCATCATGCAAAATGGTGCTCTGGGGCAGGGCCGCAGCCGTTTGCTCAAACCATTGGTGAATGGTTTGGGTAGCATCAACGGCAACCTCAGTATTATTTGAGCTGCCCACAATGGCATTTTCAGCAGGGCCAATCAGGTTGAGCTGGCCCAGTGCCTGCTGCGGGGCTTGAACTACCGACTGTAGCAAGGTACAGAACTGCTGCTGCATAAACTCAATGCGGGCCTCAGCAAACAGGTCAGTATTGAATATGATGTAAAAGGTGAGCCCATCAGCATCTTCTGAGAAGTTGAAAGTCAGGTCAAACTTGCTCACCTCCATGTCTTTATCAAAGTTCTGCACCTGCAGGCCTTCCAAAAACTGCTGGTTGGTGTCAATTTCCTGGTGGGCGGTAGTTTGCAGCACCAGAAATACATCAAACAGAGGCGAGCGGCCCGTATTGCGCTCCAGCTGCAGGTCATCTACCAGCTTATCAAACGGGTAGTTCTGGTGCTGGTAGGCGGCCAGGGTATTCTGGCGCACCTGCTCAATAAGCTGCTGGTAGTTGGTGGCGGTTTCAAAGCTGTTGCGTAAGGCCAGTGTGTTTACAAAGTAGCCTATCTGCTCGTCAAGGTCGGCATGGTCTCTGCCAGCAACAGGTGAGCCTATTACAATATCACTTTGGCCAGTATACCTGTAAAATAGCAGGTTCATACAGGCCAGCAGGTGCATAAACAGGCTGGTGCCCTGCTCGCTGCCCATGGCCTTCAACGCCTGTACAGTTTCAGCAGGTATATTGGCTTTAACTGCTTTGCCATTAAAGGTTTGGCGCTCCTGGCGGGGCAGGTCAGTCTTCAGATCAAGTACTGGTACCTCACCAGCAAACTGGTCGTTCCAGTACTGGCGGTAGGCTTCAATATTATCTGCCGAAAGCTCCTGGTTTTGCCATGCGGCAAAATCTTTGTATTGAATGCGCAGCGGTGCCAGTGCATTGTGGCCACCCCTGACACGGGCATTGTATGCCGTTATAAAATCACGGAACAGTACCTCGCCCGACCAGCCGTCAGAAATGATGTGGTGCATGTTTAACAGCAGCACATGCTCATTTGCGGCCAGCTTAAGCAGTGTAACCAGCATCAGTGGCCCTTTTTCAAGGTCAAACTCGTGGCGGGCATCGTCCATGGCCAGGCGGCGGGCGGCAGCTTCAGGGTCGTGCTCAGCGGTAAGGTCTACATGGCTTACGCTGTGGCGCTCAATGCTGTAGGCATGCACTACCTGCACAGGCTCTGAGTTGATGTCTTTAAAGGTAGTACGCAGGCTTTCGTGGCGCTCTATTACATCACGGAAGGCGGCCTCAAGCGCATCAATATGTATGTTGCCCTTAAACCTGTATGACTCAGGTATATTGTACACCGTGCGGTCATCAATAACCTGGTTCAGAATCCATAAACGGCGCTGGGCATGCGATACAGCATAATGCCGTGCCTTAGTTACAGGCTCAATGGCGGTATAGCCGTTTTGCTCGGCCACATCAAGCTGGGCCGCCAATGCTTCAATGGTGGGGTGGGCAAAGAATACGGCCAGCTCTATT
>CAZXTW010000199.1:4047-9281 GCA_964643525.1 uncultured Roseivirgaceae bacterium | reverse complement strand
AATTGCCGTTACCGTTACCATTGCCGTTGCCGTTACCAGTATTGGTATCATCATCGTCGTCGCTGCCATTACCGTCACCATTATTGTACCCCCAGCCGCCATTTAAGGCAAGCATTTGCACACGGTCAATCGTTTGTAAATTAAGTTGTACTAATCTTTTTCTGTTGTTCACCTTTTTCATGTCAGTAGATTGTTTTGGATTTGGATTTAATCAAATAATAGCAATAGGCTGCCACTTATCAAGGATAACCGTTACAGTTTGGGTTGCAATTGCCGTTGCCATTGCCGTTATCACTATCATCGTCATTATCATAACCCCAGCCTCCGCTTAAAACACGCAGTTGCAAATGATCAATTACCTGTAAATTCAATTGCTCTAATCTTTTTCTTTTGTTCACTCTTTTCATATCAGTAGTTTGTTTTGATTTATTTCAAAGGTAACAGTCACAGTTACTGATGGCACTACGTAATGGTACCTAGATTTTTTGCGGCTTGGTTAAAGTGGCCTGGCAATGATGTGCCGGTATACCTGCCAATGCCTGCGGCTTATCGCACAGTTTTTTCCTGGGTGCCGGAGTGTTCTTCCCGGGAGAAACGGGGCTTGCTTCCCTCCGGGAAGCGCGTAACGCCAGTGGCGTTTTGCCAGGCCCTGCCCGAAGGCATACTTTTTAAGCCGGGCTTTTACCATAGTGGGCCTGCACCCGCTACAGCTACTGCCTGATAATTTTGTGTGTTTGCGTGCCTGTGGGGTGCTGTACTACCAGCACCATTAACTGGTTGGGGTAGACCTCAAGGTTAAGCGGTACCGTGCCCGTTGCCGGCCCGGCCAGTTGCCTGCGTGCCAGTGTTTTTAACAGTGCCCCTTCCATACTGAACAATTGTATGGTTAATTGCCCCGGTGCTGGCACCTCATAGGTTATGTTAATGGTGCCCTGGTAGGGGTTGGGGTATACCAGTGTTTGCAGGTAGCTGCTGGGCTGTGCCTGGCCAGTGGGCAAGGCAGCTGTGCTGGCCTGGCTTTCACTAACCCTAAGCAGGGGCTGGTCATTGCAGGTGGCCAGGTAGGCCTGCACAAAGCTGCCTGTGCGGGCATGAAAGCCCGGCTTGAGTACCACCTTACTGGCCGATTGCAGTTGCAGGGCCTGCCCGGCCGCCAGGGTAAAGCCGCTGGCTGTTGTGAGCTGCTGTGAGCGGTACAGTGCCGGGCCTGCCACAGCTGTTACCGTGTTGGTGGCAGGGCAAGGGTTGGCCTGACTGGTATAGTCATAGGTGGCCCATGCCGGGCTGCCAGGGCTTTGGCTGTGCCAGGGCAATGCCTCAAAAGTATACTGGCCAGCGGCTGGGGGCTGCCAGGCCAGCTCAAAGGGGGCGGCATAATCAGTGCCTACCAGCACGCCGTTAGCATAAAACTGTACGTAATGCGGGGGCAGGTTGCCCATGGCAGGCGTTGCCACAAGCTGCATGCCCCCTGTTTGTGCTACCCCGGCAGTAAGGCTCAGGGCCAGCCTGGGGTTTCGGGGTGGTGCCTCAGTAAATAGGGCATAGGTACCCCCAGCTGTAATGGGCAGGGCAATGGTTTGGTTGTTGGCATTCACCACCAGGCTACCGGGCTGTGCCTGCCAGGTAGCCGTGCCCTGCTGCCAGCGGTAGGCGGTTACTGCATTGAGTTCGGCCTGGCTCAGGGTATCGCGGTAAGTAAACTGCAGTACCCCCTGCATGTCACCACTTTGCTGGTGGCCGCTCACCACGTAGCTCACGCGCTGTGCCGCCTGGGGCAGCCCCGCAGTAATCACGGGGTAGTCATAACTAACCAGTGCCGTGGGTGTGGCAATGACGTTGCCTTGAAAGGCCTGCCGGTTGGCTGTGGTGAGGGTACCTGCCCGGCCCGCTGTGGCGTAGGCATAATGAAAGGGTAGCTCAAAGGTGGTGTGGTCAGGGTTGCTGCCTGTAGCCGTAATGGTGCCTATGCTGCTTAAGGTATGCAGGGGCACGTGAATGGTGCCACTTTTGGCGGCCAGGCCCTGGCCGTTATTCAGGTGGCGGGCCGTGTCAAAGGTAAAGTTGGCCGGCTGCGCCAGCAGCCCCAGGCTTAAGCTGCTGCTGCCACTGGCCGTGCGTACGCCTGTGCCCCCATTGATGCCTATTACGCCAATGCCCCCTGTAAGGCCGGCCTGCCCGGGCAGGGGCACCACCACCACCTTTAGCGGTTTAGGGTCTTGCACCACCACCCCGTTGGTCAGCGTCACTTCTGGCGTAAACACGTAGGTGCCATAATCGGGCGGGGTAAAGCTGCTGTAAAATTCGTTTTGCTGGTAGGGGTTGGGTATGTAGTCAAAATCATCTTCAGGAATATTGCCATTAATGGGCAGCACGGTGCCGTCAAGCATTAGCCTGAGCTCTTGCACATAACCCATCATTTCATCTTTAGGCATATAAGGGTTTTCAATGGCGGTGCCTTGGGCATCGCGGTTGCCGTTGGTTACTTTGGCCCCAAACAGTATGGGTTTCAAGCCTTTAATGTTGCGGTATTCTTTAGCCGCATTACCCGGCAGCACGTGTACCGGGTATATGTGCCTGGGGTTGTTGTTTAAAAATACAATGGGGTAGTTGTGCGTAGCTATGCCCTGGTAGGTATTGTTGTAGTACTGGGCTTCAATTTTAATGGTTTGGCCTTCGGCCAGCCCACCTGTGTTAAAGCATACATAGCCAAACTCATTGACTGGCCAGCTGTTCTGGTTGTTATGCAGTAAGGGTGTTTCAGTACCATCAGGGGCCACCTGCCAGGCGGCAATGGTGGTGCCTGGCAGCAGGGTGCCGGTTTCTTCGGCAATAAAGTAGCAGGTATTTTGGTCTAAGGGCAGGCTTTGCCAGCGCATGCCCTGGGGTAGGGCATCCAGCCTGGCCCTGATCTCGTCAACGCGGCCGTCCTGCACACTTTCAACCATAACATCGGCCGGGTTGCGCTCAAAGTCTTCCAGGCGCACGGGGGCAACGGCATCGGCCGTAAGTGGGCCTATTTGCAGTACCTCCTGCTCTGACGAAAACGAGCTGGGCGATTTCATGATCAGATCGGCCGGTACCTCTCTGGTTAAGATCACACCCTGGTTGGCGCTGGGGGCAGCACCGGGTATATCAAACGGAACAACAGCAAATTTGGCGGCTACGTTATAGTTAAGTGACCATGAGGTAAATATACTTTCATTGGTGCCCGTGCTGTGGTGGCGCACGGGGCTGGCATGAGCCGCAGGGTGGCCCCAGCTTTTGGGAGTTACTTTGCCCTGGGCGGCCTGCTCGTACAACAGGCCGGCCCCCACATTGGCCCCCCGATACAGCACATAGTTGGCCGTAAGGGTTACAGTTTCATTGGCAGTGGCAATAGGCTCAGTCTGGTTGGTGGCATATACATCACGCCCATAGGTTTTGGCCATGCGGCCGTTTACTGGCGTTTGGCCCAGGCGGTATACTTCTATTTCTATCTGGGCGGTGTATCGTCCTTCAGCATCAAACGGATAGTCTTTACTGGCCGGGGTAATGTAAAACAGCTCGTCGGGGTCTTCAGGGGGTATGGTCAGTTGTATGGTTTGCTCAGGTTTGACCATATCACCGGCCGGGTCAATTTCATTGCTGAACAGCAAATCGGCCGAGCGCACCAGCAGCTCTACCTCGCCCGCGGCCAACAGGCTTTCTGACAGGGCAACGCGCACGGGCAGCCAGCCACTGATATTTACGCTTAGCAGGTCATCTTCTTTGCTTTCAGAAAGGGCAATGTCAACATCAATATCTTCATTAAGCAGTATTACTGGTATGGCCGGGTTCAGCAGCCCGCCCAGCAAATCGTCCTGTACCACCAGCAGGGTCTGGCCTTCGGGTATGCTGGGCTGCCTGCCCAGGCACAAAATGCCATGTGCATCGGTAGTCCACTGGTTAATGCCCTCTGCATTGTAATAGGGCGTGTAGTTTTGCGGCTCGCTGGGCTTGCCAATAAATACCTGTACGTCGGCATTTTTAAGGGCCAGGCCGCGCCAGTTGCCTATCAGGTAACAGGGGCGGTTGGCACTTTGGGCCACCTCGGGCCAATCTTGCGCCCAACTGCTGGTGGCGCTAAGCAGGCTTATGGCTAACAGCAGCCACCAGTGCCTGGTTATGGCGTGGGGTTTAGTTACTGTTTCCATAGAATTTCTCGCCAGGTTCAAGAATCATGGTATGGCAGTTACGCACAGGGCCAATCATAAAATACTCTATGAATATTTCAGCAGTTTGCAGGGGCTGGATTTCCACCCCACCGCCATAATCAAAGCCGGTTTGCATATACTGTGTTTTAGGTACTTTTCTTTTCAGCACCACCCGCTGCTGGTCAAGCTCAGGGTATTTAAATACCGCATTGATGTAATCAGTATTGATTGAAATGCCGTCAATCCAGGCTGTAAAGGCCGAGGGTATTTCGCGGTCGCGCATGTCAGGGTAAAACCAAACATTGGCATCGGTTTTGGGCTCGTCCCAGCCGGTGGGCCAGCCGGTACCTTGCAGGGCCTGCTCGTAGGCAATGGGGTAAGGGTCGTTGGCGGCCACAATGCGGTACAGTACCTTTTCTTCTTTTTTAATTAACCGCACGCGCTCAGTGCTCAGCACCTGGTCAGTACCCGCTATTTTAATGGTAATTGAGCCGGCATATACGCCCGTTTCATCAAAGTCATAATCGGCATTGCCTGCGGTAAGGTAAATGTTGTGCCACTCATTATCATCAAGGGTTAGTATTTGCTGGGGCTGTGGGGCCATGGGCCTGCCCTGCGCATTTAGCTGGGTGGCAATCAGTAGGTCTTTAGAGGTCAGCTCCAGCTGTTGCGTAGTGGTTTGCTCATCAAGATTGGCCCTGATGTTACCCACCAGAAAATCGCCTTCAGCGGCTGAAAAGTAATCGTCAGTGGGGTCGTCAGGCTCATTGCGGCCGTCAAAAAACTTCAGGTCTACCGCGCAGGCCACCGTCTGGTTAAAATCAGCGGGTTCGGTATCCTGCTCCCACAGCAGCACATCGTCATTGGTGGTGAGGGTTTGCAGGCCGCCTATCTGGCTCAGGTGGCCCCTTACCTGCATGTACTGGCGCACCCGCTCATCGCAGGTGGCTGCGTTAATGGCGCTGTAACCGGCCGGTCGGTACAGGTAATCTTCTACCGTGGCCTCTGCTGTGTGGTTTGCAATTTCATCAAAGGTGGGCAAAAAGCCTACCTGGGTGCCGT
>CAZXTW010000199.1:0-4015 GCA_964643525.1 uncultured Roseivirgaceae bacterium | reverse complement strand
ATGCTGCTAAAGTAATGGGGTACGGCCGCGTGGTGGCGCTCGCTGGGGTCAAGGCCCGAGTAGGCCAGGTCAAGCTTCATAAAGGCCGCCTGCTCTTTGCTTTCAGGGTACTCGCCACGGTTGGCCATGACATCAAAAAACTTCTGGAATATGCTGTTGTACTCATCCTGCGGGCTGGTGGCGCTCAGCATGGTATTGCTAAAAAACTGGCCCAGGTCAGTTAAGATGCTGGTTTCGTACCACTCAACAATGCTGCCGTTGTTTCTTAAAAAGGTAATGTTGTCGTTAAATTCCTGGGTGTAGGTGGCCGAGAAGAAAGGGTCAAGCAGGGCAATGCGCTGGGGGCGCTGAGCCGGGGGTATCATGGGGGCCACCGTGTTCACAAACTGCCCACCCAGACTGTGCCCTACCATGCGCACCATGCCCGCCTCGTGCTGGGCAATAAACCGGCTGTACTCTTGCGCAAACAGGGCCGTAGCGCTTAACTGCGGGCTGGCAGCATCGGCCGTGGCCGGGGTCAGCACGTTGTCATCTTCTTTGCGCCAGGTAAGGCCGGTGCCGTTGTCATTGTCCTGGTACTGGTGTATTTTGCCTTCTGCCAGTTGCACAAACTGCTCATCACTAAACTGGTTCCAGTAAAAAATGGCTACGTTCCAGCCAGCCTCTTTCCACAGTTTGGCATAGCTGCCGCCCTGCCTGTCACTCAAATACTCGCGTTTATGGTCTTTAATGGTAAAAGGCTGCCAGCCGTGTACATAAATTACGGTGGGCTTTTTGGGGTCAAACAGGGGGTTGCCGTCGGGGTCGGCCTCTGGGCTCAGGTACTTCTCTGAGGTGCCATCGGCCGCCAGAAAATACAGGCCATAGTCAAGCACCTCCAACTCAATGGTGGCAGGCTCAAACGTTCTGGCAATGCCATTGTGCGGGCAGGTATGGATGGGCCTTACGTGCAGTGCCCCCCACTCGTCGCGGCCGTTGCGGTTAAAGTAGTAGGCTGTCTCTTCATCTTCAGGTATGTCATAGGTTTTGCCATGGCTTTCTACCTGAAAGCTTACCTCCTCTGCCGGTACGCTTAGCTGCCAGAATGTATGGAAGTTAAAGGGCTCCATGGCATTCCATACGGCCTTTTGGCCAAAGGCATGGGGGGCAATGAAGCAGGCCAGTAGTACAGTGAGTAGTTGTTTCATGATTGAGCAATTGATAGTGTTTGCAGTAATAGTTTTGGTTTGTTAGCGCCCCTACAAGTTGCGCCCTTTTACGGCCTGCCTCAATAGGTATTGGTACCTATTTGCTAGCGGGCTTTAATGATTTTGTGTGTTTGTACGGCATGGCCCTGGCGCACCACCAGCACCATGAGCTGGCTGTTGTACTGGCTCAGGTCTATTTTAAGTGTACCTGTGCCCGGGGCCGTAAGGGTACGCCTGGCCACGGTGGCCAGCAGTGTGCCCTGCAGGCTGTACAGCTGCGCCTGTACCAGGCCCGGTGCGGCGGCATTGTAGGCCACCTCAATGGCGTCATGGTAAGGGTTGGGGTATACGTTGGTGAGCAGGTCGGCCCCTTCTGCCTGTGTGGCTATGCCCTGCAGGGCCAGGGGCTGCTGGCTGCTGCTGGCGGCACGCAGGGGCTGCCCGTTGCAGGTGGCCAGCAAGGCCCGCACAAAGCTGCCTGTGGTTGCCTTAAAACCCGGTTGCAGCACCACGCTACCGGCCGATTGCAGGATGAGGTTTTGGGCAGCAGCTACCGTAATGCCCTGCACCACGGTTTGCTGTGCCGAGCTGTAGGTGGTGCCACTGCTAAAGCTGGTAAGGGTGTGCACATCGGGGCAGGGGTCAGGCCCCACGTTGTAGGCATAGGTTAGCTGGCTGGGCACGCCCGGCTGCTGGCTGTGCCAGGGCAGGGCCTCCAGGGTGTACTGCCCCGGGGCGGGGGGCAGCCATTCCAGCTCAAACGGGGCGGCATAGTCAGTGCCTACCAACAGGCCATTGGCATAAAACTGCACATAATGAGGCGTAAGGTTGCTTTGGGCCTGCTGGGCCACCAGTAACAGGGCATTGGCATTGCTTTGGCTTTGCTGGGCACTCAGCGCCACCAGCAGGCTGGTGTTGCGGGGTGGTGCTTCAGTAAACAGGGCATAGGTGCCACCCTGGGTTACGGGCAGCCCTATCTGGAAGCGGCTGGTATTGACGGCCAACGTCTGGGCCAGGGGCTGCCAGGTGTTGGTTGTTTCATGCCAGCGGTAGGCCTGCAGGGCGTTCAGTTCAGCCTGCGAGAGGGTATCAGTATAGGTAAAGCGTAGGGTGCCCTGCACGCTGGCAGATTGCGTCTGGCAGCTTAGCACATGGCTAATGCGTTGCGCCTGCGCTGGCAGGCCGGTATTAATCACGGCATAGTTGTAGCTTACCAGGGCCGTGGGGGCAATGAGCTGGCCCACCTCAAGGGCCTGCTGGCTGGGCGTGAGCAGGGTGCCCTGCCCATTAGTACCATAGGCATATTGAAAGGGCACCTCAAAGGTGCTTTGGTTGGGGTTGCTGCCGGTAGCCACCACGGTGCCCCTGCTGCTTAGCTGCGCCAGAGGTATACTTATGGTGCCTTCGTGGGCGACCAGGCCAGCCCCGGTGTTGAGGTGGCGGGCGGTATCAAACCTGAACTGGGCCGGTTGTGTAGTCATGGCCAGGTGCAGGCTGGGCTGGCTGGTGCTGCGCACGCTGCTGCCCCCGCTAAGGCCTACTACGCCAATGCCACCGGTAAGGCCCGCCTGGTTGGGCAGGGGCACCACCACTACCTTAAGGGGCATGGGGTCTTTCACCACCGTGCCGTTGTTGAGGGTTAGCTCAGGGGTAAAGGTATAGGTGCCGTAACCGGGGGGCGTCCACCTGCTAAAAAACTCATTTTGCTGGTAGGGGTTGGCCACGTAGTCAAAATCATCTTCAGGTATGTTGCCGTTAATGGGCAGCTGGGTGCCGTCAAGCATGAGGCGTACCTCTGCCACCTGTGCCATAATTTCATTTTTACGCATAAAGGGAGTGCCCAGGTCATTGCCGGAGGCATCTCTGGGGCTGTGGGCCGCCTTGGCCCCGAACAGTATTGGCTTAATGCCTTTAATGGTGCGGAACTCTTTGCCGGCACTGGCCGGCATAAAGTGCACTGCATGTATGTACTGGGGGTTGTTTTCAATAAAGGCTATGGGGTAGTTGTGGGTGGCTGTGCCGTTAAAAACTGCGTTGTTTTGCAGGTAGGCTATTTTAATGGTACTGGTGGCTGGCAGGCTGCCTGTGTTAAAGCAAACATAGCCATGCTTGTTTACAGGCCAGTTATTCTGGCCGTTGTTTAGCAGGGCAGTTTCGGTACCATTGGCTGCCACCTGCCAGGCCTGTATGGTGGCATAGGGCAGCAGTTCGCCCCATTGTTCGGCCACAAAGTAGCAGGTGCTTTGCTGCTGGGGCAGGGTGTGCCAGCGCATGCCCTGGGGCAGGGCGGCCATGGTGTTTTGAATGCGCTCAAGGTTTGGTGGCTGTGCGCTTTCCTTCATCACCTCGGCCGGGTGCCGCTCAAAGTCATCCAGTTGCACATGGGTTACCGCCTCGGTGGTCATGGGCCCTATTTGCAGTACCTCCTGCTCTGGCACAAAGCTGTTGGGCGATTTCATGAGCAGCTCAGCAGGCACCTCTTTGGTAAGTATTACGCCACGCGTGGCAGTGCGGTCAATGCCAGGGTCATCCTCATAGGGTGCCACGGCAAATTTGGCCGCTACCATATAGCTTAAGGTCCATGAGGTAAAAATACTTTCGTTGGTGCCGGTGCTGTTGTGGCGAACGGTGCTGGCATGGGCCCCAGGCTGGCCCCAGCTTTTGGGCACCACCAGGCCACTGGCGGCCGCCTCATACCAGGGCCCGGCCCCTACGTTTACCCCACGGTACAGCACGTAGTTTTCTGCTATGGTAACAGTTTCATTTACCGTGGCTAAGGGCGCGGCCTGATTGGTGGCATATACCCGGGCCTTGCGCCCGTTGGTCAG
>CAZXTW010000198.1:0-9283 GCA_964643525.1 uncultured Roseivirgaceae bacterium | reverse complement strand
GGTTAGCTATGCCCCAGCACCACGAGCACATGGGGTCGCCCACATAAATCAACTCTTTCCCTTCGTCCTTCTCTTCAACAGTTTGATTTACGGTGCTGGCCACATCTACCGGGTGGCACAGCCCCGTTTCGGGGTCGCATACGTATTGTGATTGATTGGTCATGGGGGTCTACTTATAGCCTTAAAACATCCCCCTAACCCCCGTCAAAGTGGGATTATTACGTGATTGTTCCCTCCGCCAGCTGGCGAAGGGATTAAGGGGGATGTTCTTGAGCTTTGCTTACTGATTATCCTGATAAAACTGCACCACCAGCTGGGCCAGCTCTTCGCCTACCTCTTCCTGAATAAAATGGCCGGCATTCAGCATGGCATGTTTCTGCCCTCTGGTGCCGGGTATCATCTTTTGAAAAATCTGCTCAGCACCTTTCATAATATTATCGCCCTCACCAAAAATGGTAACAAATGGCTTTTTCCACTGGCTCAGCTTTTCCCAGGCCTTGCGGTTATTCAGGGCCTCGGGGTTATCGGCTTCTACAGGTACCAGCGTGGGGAACATCCGGGCGCCGGCCTTGTACTCTTCACTAGGGTAGGGGGCGTTGTAGGCGGCAATAACCTCTTCTGACAGCTCACGCACCGTACCCATATCAATGACCTTGCCAATATTAAAATCGGGCGATTTTTGAGAAAACTCCCGCCACTTCATAAAGCTTTCTGGCATGGCAATATTGCCGGTAGGCAGGCCGGTGTTGCTGGCCACTACCATGGCAAACCTATCGTCCATTTCAGTAATGAGCCGCAGGCCCAGCAGCCCGCCCCAGTCCTGGCAAAACAGTACCATATCAGTCAGGTCAAGCTTTTCAATAAAAGCAGTGAGCCAGTCCATATGCGTCTGGTAGCTATAGCTTTCACGGTCTACCGGTTTGTCAGACCTGCCAAAGCCAATCAAGTCGGGGGCCACCGCCCTGAAGCCATTGGCTGTAAGCACGGGTATCATTTTGCGGTACAGGTAAGCCCAGCTGGGTTCGCCATGCAGCAACAGCACCGTAGGGTGGGCTTTATCGCCTTCATCTACATAATGCATTTTCAGGCCATCGGCTACTTCAACATAATTGGCCTGAAAATCATAGCCGGGTAAATTATCAAACCTGTCTTCGGGGGTGGTTACTATTTTCATTTGGGCTGTGTGTTTGTCTGTTTATCAGGCCATATTACCTTAAACCGTTAACTTATGCAAAACACAGCAACTGCAATGAAGAATTTTGTCGCCAAAACGGCATAGTATCCTGTTGCGCTACTAGGCTTATAAAGTGCTCAGGTTAAAATCAGCCAAAATGCATGGATTTACATTAATAGGGATGGGGTACTTATCAGATATACGAGCCGTGTACCAGAAATGCCAATAATAAAAGTAGCCCTAAGGCAATGGTGCAGTAGGTACAACGGTAATGGTGCAGTAGGTACAACGGCAATGGTGCAGTAGGTACAACGGTAATGGTGCAGTAGGTACAACGGCAATGGTGCAGAAGGTACAATGGTAATGGTGCAGTAGGTACATTGACAATGGTGCGGTAGCATCATTGTCAGTGATAAGCAGGGTGATTGACGGTTACCCTACTGTGGTATAGGTCATACAGTGCGTATACATGGTGGGTAAATGTTAAGCGTGCGTCATTGAAGGGAGCCATTCTGTTGCCTGATTGTACCATTTTGCCTGGCCATGGTCAAGTTTTAGAATTTTGTTGGCTATGTCAAAATAATGATCGTCGTGCGAGATTACGATAATGATCTTGCCTGCATCGCGCAGCTCAGGTAGTAAGGTTCGGTAAAAGAAATGCCTGTACTGAGGGTCTTGATCGGCCGCCCACTCATCAAACAGCAGTATAGGTGCTTCTTCAAGGTAGCTTTGCAATAATGACAGGCGTTTGCGCTGGCCGGTAGAGAGTTTTAAGGTGGTAAAGCGGCCTTCTTTAATCCCTACTTTTTTGTCAAGTTCAAGCCTGCTCAAAAGGGCCTCTATTTCATTTTCTTTACCATCTGTTGATATACCAAACAGCTCCTGAAACATATAGGGCGGGTTAAAGATCATAGAAAAGTGCTCAGATAGCTGGGCGCCATTTACTGGGTTACCGTTAATGCGTATTTGCCCTGACGTGGGTTTATACAAACCGCAGATTAATTTGGCCAGGGTGGTTTTTCCGCTGCCGTTGCCGCCTACAATAAACAGAATTTCGCTGGCATTTAAGTTGAGGCTAATAGGCCCAAGTGTGAAATCATCTGAATATACTGACGGAGGGAATTTGAATTCAATTTGATCTAACTGATACTGCCTTACAGGTTGATGTAATGCGGGCCTGAATACTTCTTTCTGGGTAGAAGCCGGAATTTCTTTTAGAAATTGTTGTACACGCTGCCAGGCTATTTTTACGCGAAGTATACCTGGTACGGCACCCAGTATGGCATTAATGGGGCCCACTAAGTATAAAAGTACCACTACAAAACTCATAATCATGTACAGCTGTATACCAGGAAACAGCAGGGTAAGGGCAATTGAAACAAACCCCAATAGCACTACCAGTAAAGACTCGCCCACCAGAAATGCATTGGCAAAGCGTAAATCAGCTTTAGAGATTCTGTCTTTATACAGTTTGGCACTTTTCAGTACTGCCCCCTGGTAGGCGTCTTTTTTTGCTTTTTTAAGGCTCAGTTCTTTAAAGCCATCTACCAGGCCTGTAATGAGTGACATAAAAATGTCTCTTGAGTCTCTGGCCTGGTTAAAAAACTTATTGGTGGTGCGGCCTACCAGGTAGTAAATTAATGCCAGTGCGGTTATGGTAGCAAATGTGAGCAGGCTTGCCCAAAAGGCCAACGACGATAAATAAATAAACGCACCTACGGCAGTTATCAGGCTTGTAACCAATGATATGAGTATGTTGGTAGACTGCCCAATGGTTTCAACATCGTCATTCAAGGCGGTAAGTACCCAGCCCCTGTTCATGGTTTCAAACTTTTGGTAGCGCGTTGAAAATATTTTGTTGAGTATCATCACGCGCAACTCATACACCAGGCCTCTGGCAAAGCGAATTAAGTTGACTTGTACAAACCTGCGCCCAAGCAGGTATATGGCTATGGCCAGGGTGTAATAAAATGCCTGGTGGTACACGTTTACGTCAGAGCCCACCATTGAGGTAACCATGATGATAACCACCACGTTGGCCAGCCCTGAGAGAACACTCATGAGTATGAGTTGAGGGGCTTTTCTGAGGTATTTGTTGGGTTCAGGAAAGCAGAGGCTTAACAGGTAGGATAAGTAACTGACGGCGAACGACAGCAGCAACAGGCCAACTAGAATTTGTAGGGTAAAAGGTGACCAAACTTTAAGGGCAAACCAGTTAAACCCAAGCATGGCATAAGGAAAGTAGTATAAGGCAGCCAACACGGGCACTATTGTTAGAACAGCTCCTGTAAATAACCCAACTTCCTTTTTACCTGGTGTTTTCCAAACCCTTTTTCTTTTAATAATTCTGTGTACAGTATTGCCAATAAGCCCCAGCACAATTGCAATGTATAGTATTAAACCAACGCTAAGGCCGGTAAAGGCACCATCATTATTGTTGCCGGGGTCATAGGCAGGGGCTTGCTTTTTGCCCAGCATCATATGCATCACCCTGGCCCCAAGGTAGTTTGTATAGGGGCTGTTGCTGTTGGTTAAAATGGCCAGGCCAATGCCCTTTTCTGGCTGGAAGGCCACATAAGATGAAAAGTTGGGGTTAAGCCCTGTATGGTAAATAATGCCAGTGCCATCAAGGCTTACATTCCAGCCGCGCGCATAAGAGTCTACCCCATGAAGCGGTACAGAGCGGTCTCTTGTATGTGTTTTTTGGGCCAGCTCATAAAAGTAATGTTTTGTATTACCCAACTGTAGTTTTAACCAGCGGGCCATATCATTGGCATTAGATATGACGTAACCTGCTGCATTGTTGCCATTGAACCGGGGGGCATGGTAAGGCTGTGGCCTAAGCAAACAGTTTTTGTAGCCAGTTGCCATTAGTCTGGCTTGTGCGGGTTGCCCAATGGTGGTGCTGTTTAGGTTAAGCTGGTTCATCACATTTTGTTGCAGGTATACTTCAAACCGCTGCCCGGTTACCTGTTGCACCACAAGTGCCAGTACATCATAGTTAATGGTAGCATATTCATATTGCAGGCCAGGTAGTTCTTTTAGTTTGCTGCCCACCAATGTGCGTACCGTACGTTCAAGTGCCTGTTTGCTGGTATCGGCTGGTATATTTGCTATAGAGCTCCAGGGTATGCCACTGGTATGATGCAGCAGTTGCCTAAGGGTAATATTTACTGTACTATCCTGGTAAGTTGCTGAAAACCAGGGTAGGTAATGGGTAATGTAATCATCTAAACTAATTTTGTTTTGTGCTTCAAGCAAGGTAATAGCAAGTGCTGTAAAAGCTTTGCTGCACGAACCAATTTCAAACAATGTATGGGCAGTTACCGGTGCTTTGGTAGCCAGGTTTTTTACCCCATAGGTATGAATGGTTTCTTGCCCACCTTGAATAATGACCAGGCTCAGCCCTGGTATATTTCCTTTTTTCATTGCCTCACGTACCATCTCGTCTGCCCGGTCAGTAAAGGTTACAGCAGGCTGGGCCCAGGCATTTGTAAGCAGCACAATAGAAAGCACAAGCAGTTGCACTGCTTTGTGGTAAAGCGTTTTACTTCTGTTGCTCATAAATTTGTTTGGGGTAGTATGGGGTGAATCAGGCAGTTTTGGTGGGTACCTTCCAATGGCTTATTGGTTTGCCAGGGCTTTGAACCAGAAAGTTGATGGCTTCTTGCAACACCAGCCAGAAGTATTCAATGGTAACAGGCGAGAACAGGCCCTGCCTGTGCCTGAAGGTAATAACAATGCCATTGGCCATGCAGTCAATAAATGCATCAATATGGAAATAGGCAGCGCCCTCTTCCTGAAAATGAAAGTCATTGAACGCTGTAATTGCGTCTTCTCCTTTGTCGTTAGAGTAGTTCAGCATCAGCGAGCCGTAGGCATCTAAGGCCAGGTCAGAATCATGCAAAATCTTATCAATGGGATAGTCCTGGTATTGATAGCCTTCATGTATTTTGCCTGCTACCTGGTTTACAAACTGTATGCCAGTGGCACTGGGGTCTACCTTTAGCCGTATCATTAATGTGTTGGCCACCCAGCCCATGGTATGCAGAAAGTTGGCATCGCGCAGTACCTTTTCAATACCAATAAGTACGTCGGGGTTATTGGTCAGGCCATACCAGCACAGGTAAAATGCCGCATTAAGTATGTTTGTGGTGGTTGTTTTTAATTGTTTGGCAAGCTTGGCCATGCTACGAAACTGGGGCTCGCGAATTGTGGCCTTAAAGAAATCACAAGGGAAGCTGGAAACCCTATGGATGCTACCCATCACAAGTGCTGCTTCAGCTGCTGTAATACCTTTATAGTAGGTATTGAGCTCGTTAAGCATGTTTTGTTTGTATGAGCTTGACAGGTTTAAGAGACTGCCATCAAGAAAGTAGTCTTGCAGGTAATACTGAGGCAGGTTACCCGCCAGTTGGTCTGCCCAGTACTTCTTAGCAGCCTGGCCAAAGCTGCCGTTAAGTTTTTCTGCTTCAAGTTGGCCAATGAGGGCACCCGAGCATCGGTTTTCTGATAGTTGGTGTGGTTTTCCGTTAAGCTTTGCCTGGTAAATCTGATCTATTTCATCGCGCAGAATTTTCATTGACCACCCGTCAGCAATAATATGGTTAAGGCACATGGTAAAAATAAAGCGGTTGTTGGGCAGCCTGAAAAGCGCTGCCCGCCATAATTTTGGCCCGTGAAAATCAAACTCATGCCTGTCAATTGCTTCAATTAATTGCTTAAGTCTGACTAATGGCTCATGCTCGTTGCGCAGGTCTACCTGTTCTACCAGAGGCCCTAAAGCAGCCACATCCTGAATGCGTTTTACTACTTTGCCCTGGTGCATCCTGAAACTTGCCCTGAGCACTTCTTGCCTTTGTGCAATCGCTTTGATGGCCTCTAACAGCACAGGCACATTAATTTCATCAAATTCAGTGTATTCAAGAATATTAAGCTTCCTCACCTCATTGTCAATGCGTGGCAGGGTACTTTTGGGCTGGATGGCAAACAATGCATACTTACCCTTTTCTTTATGAGACAGCGGATAATGTGGCCCCGTTGTGGTGCTGGCCAGGGCTTGTGGTGGGTGGTTTTGCCTGTTGCTGGCAAGCAAATTGATCAGGGCCAGTTTGTTGGCCTTTATTTCTTCTATCAAAGCAGGGTTTTGCTGCCCACGCTCCATTTTAAGGAATAACTGATTGTTCTCTAGGTAAGGGTATATGTGATTGGCTTTTAGTTTCTGGATGAGCTCAAGCATGACTTTTCTACGTTTTAGATTTGAAATGTTACCTCGTCGGCCAGTTCGGGCTCATTGCTGTTGAGCCACTGAATACTTTCAATATCTTCAGCAATGAGCCTTATGGTAGACCTGTTGAAGAATGCGCCTAACGAAAAGTTTACTGAAAACTCATGGTTTACCTTGTTTAATACTTTGATAGCAGTAAGCGAATGCCCACCCAGATAAAAGAAGTTATGATCAATACTGATACCTATTTTGTTCAGGTCAAGGGCCTCGCTCCATATCTCAAGCAGGCGGGCCTGTACGGCATTATCGGGGGCTACAATGTCGGTATATGTTTCTAGTTCAGGTACAGGCAACTGCTTTTTATCTAGCTTGCCGTTTATGGTAAGCGGTATATGCTCAATCTGAACCAAAAATTTAGGTACCATGTAATAGGGCAGCTCTTTGCTGATGCGTTTTTTAAGTGCCTCAGTGTTTACAATTTGCTTTGCTACCAGGTAGGCTGCCAAACACTTCTTATCGTCATGGCCAATGGCAACCACCACTGCTTCAACAATTTCAGGGGCTGCTAGTATGTTTTTCTCAATTTCTGAAGGCTCAATTCTGAAGCCATTAACCTTCAGCAGCTCGTCAGTTCTGCCCAAACATACCAGTGAGCCGTCTGGGCGTAAAAAGCCTGTGTCGCCGGTTTTGAACATTTTTGCATATGCTACAGGCACGCCTTTGGCTATGAAAGGATTTTGGCTAAATGCGGCACTGGTTTTTTGCTTGTTTTTCCAGTATCCTAACCCTACCCCTGTGCCTGCCACATATATATCACCTGTTACGCCTTGAGGGCATAATTGTTTGTGCCTGTTTAAGATGTATATATGCGTGTTTTCTATGGGCTTCCCTACAGGTATGTGTGGTAGGTCACCATCTTCCGGCTTTACCTGGTAATGGGTTACATCGTCAGAAGCTTCAGTTGGGCCATAGGCATTTAAAAGGGGTATATCAGGAAACTTGTTGTACCATCGCCGTACCAGGCTGGGGCGCAGGGCCTCACCCGTTGGTACCATCCACCTCAAACCTTTCAGGGTTACATCTGGTTGTTCAGAATCGTCCCAAAGGTCAAGGTAGGTGCTGATTAATGAGGGTACTGATTCAAAGATGGTAATTACCCCCAATTGTAACAGGTAAGGCCACTGATCCATTGGGGCCACATAAACGGTAGCCCCAGCCAATAGCGGGCACAGCATTTGCCAAATGGAAATATCGAAACCCGGTGAGGATGATTGAGCTACAACATCAGCAGGCTGAATGTTTAATGTATTGATTTTTGCCTGTAGGTGGTTAAGCATGCCCAGGTGGTGAATTTGCACCCCTTTTGGCTCACCTGTAGTACCCGATGTGTAAATCATATAGGTTAAATCAGCTGGTTGCCAGGCATAAGGCAAGGTGCTGCTTTCAGGGGGCAGGGCCTGGTCTGCCAGCAAAACTTCTACCGTTGTCAACTCTTTAATGGCTTCGGTTAGTTTGCTGTGGTGCTCAGCGGTGGTAAGGATGTACTTTGCCCCGCTATTAACCATGATTTTCTTTATACGGCCAGGCGGTTGCTCAGTGTCAATGGGCAGATAAACGCCACCTGCATGCATTATGCCCAACAGGCTGGAAATAATTGGCAGGCCACTGGGTAAAAATGTAGCCACCAGGTTGCCCGGTTCAAAGCCTTTGTTTTGCAGCATAGAGGCAATGCCCTCTGCTTTTGTTGCCAATTGCCTGTAAGTAGTTGAGCCAGTTTGGCTCATAACAGCCGTTTTGTCAGGAAAAAGAGCCACCTGTGCAGCAAAACCATCAGTAAAGGTTTGGTGCGGCACCGGTACCTCATTGCTGGCATTGTTAAGCCTTAATAGCTGTTGCTGCTCTGCCTCAGGTAGCATGGTAATTGCATTTAATGGCTTACCAGGTGCTTGAACGATGGCTGCCATCAATGCTGATATGTATTTGCCAAACCTGGCTACCGTGCTTTCACTGAACAGCTCATCAGCATAGACGATATTGATTACACCGCCTGCTTCAGAAACTGAAGCAGCTATTTCAAGGTCAAAATCGGTCAGGCCTTTTGTTTGGCAGGCCATAGCCGCAGTGCCAATGGTAGTTTCAGTGGCTGTTGCCACCTCTGGCAGAAATAAAACATCAAAGAGCGGGTTGCGGCCGGGCTCCCTTTCAATTTTTAATTCTTCCAGCAGGGCTTCATAGGCATAGGCCTTGTGCTTATAACAGCCTAAAACCTTTTGATTGGCTTCAGCAAGCGTAGCCATGAAGCTTTTAGAAGCATCAAAGGAAAGCCTTACGGGCAGGGTTAATATAAACATACCCACCATTTTCTGAAGGTCGTGGTGGTCTCTGTCAGACATGGGTAGCCCTATTACCACATCATCTTTATTGGTGAGGTAGTGTATAAACAGCGCACATAACGTGAGTAACAGTGTGGAATGAGATACCCCCTCAGCCTTGGCCATTGCAGTCAGGGCTCTTCCTGTTGCTGGGTCTATAGGTATTTTATATGCGCCTGCACTAAAGTTTTGACGGCTTTTGCGCGGGTAATCAAGGGGCAGTACCCCAGTTGATTCATAACCCTGGTATTGGTCTAGCCAAAACGCTTTGTCCTGGTTAAAGCCAGTGTTTTGCTCGTTTTTCCAAACCACATAATCTTTATAGTGTACATGAACTTTGGGCAGTGCTAAACCCTGATACAACTGCTGTAACTCTTCTGTGAGCACCTGTATTGACACGTCATCTGAAATGATATGGGGTACCTCAAGGAGTATGGCCGATTGTTCATTTGCAGGAGCGTTTGCAATGGTTACGTGCGCTACCCTGATTAACGGCAACTGGGCCAGGTT
>CAZXTW010000197.1:0-9297 GCA_964643525.1 uncultured Roseivirgaceae bacterium | reverse complement strand
AGCTGCGTGTGGTACAACCAGGGCAACCAATGGGCCAAACAGCAGTTTCAGTATGATCAGTTTGGCAACGATACGCTGGTGGTTGACGCCCTGAACAACGCCACCTCTAAAAGGTTTGAAACCACCTACAACACCTACCTGAATACACAAACCACCCCGCCCAATGAGGCCGGCCAGCGGTTAACTACCTGTTATAGCTACGACCCACAAACGGGCAGGCAGGTGGGCCAGGCCGATGCCAACGGCAACGTTACGCTAAACCTGTTTAATGTGTTTAACCTGCAAACGGCCATACAGGGCCCTATGCCGGCAGGGGTTGGCGCTACGGCTTCTACTTCATTATGGCAAAGCGGCTTTACCGGTACATTTGATTTTGCCAGTGCCCAGGTGGTCACCCTTTCTGAACAGTACCTGGTGGCAGAAAACAGCCAGATTTACAACCAGCTTTCTGTACTGCAAAACTGGGCTACCACCAGCAATACAGGTATGCGCAGCAACAAATCATACATTGACGGGATAGGCCGCAAATACCTTGAAACCAACGAGGCAGAAGGAGGGGCAACCATACAAAAAGAGTTTACCTACAATGAAGGGGGTAAGGTACTGACCGAAACGTTTTACCATTACGCCACCAATACCAACCCGGCCACTACGGTAAACGTGTATGATGTGTACCAGCGCCAAAGCAGCACCACTATGCCATATGGGGCCACAGGGCAAAGCACATCAACAACCACCTTTACTTATGATTACAACAGCAAGGGGCAAATCATAACCAAAACTGAGGCCGCAGGCACCCCCAGTGCCTACAGCACGGTAATCAGCCACCAGTATTTTAACGGCAGTGCCAAGCCCGTGAGCGTAACCATTGCCAGCAATAACAATACAGGCAACACCATTACTTATGACAATGTGGCGCGGGTACATACAGTTACCTCGCCAGCCACCACAGCCAACCCCAACGGCATTACTGATTCGGTTTATTTTAACAGCTTTAACCTGCTGGCCCGCACGTATGATGCTGCCCTGGGCCCCATTAGTTACGGCTATGCCTTAACGCGCCAGCCCACATCGGTGGACAACAACAATGGCCTCACTACTTTGCAGTTAGATAACCTGGGCCGCACCATACAGAAAACCAACCCCGACCTCAGCACCATTGCCATCACGTACGACGGCCCCTCGGCACCCAACGGGCTGGGCCAGGTTACCAATGTGGTCATGAAAAACGGTGCCCAGGTTCAGCAATCGGCCTATGCCTATGGGTACGATGTGTATGCCAACACCGCCAGCGAGGCCATTACCTATGCGGCCGATAATGTAACGCTAACCAAGCAGCAGTTGTACGACCCCCTGCAGCGGGTAATTCAGACTACCCTACCAGACGGTACGGTTACCAACCAGGACTACAGCAAGTACAACCTTGACTCAGTCTATAGCAGCGGCAATACCTATGCCAGGTATGGCAACTACACGGCACAGGGCAACCCCCAGCAAACCAACTATGGCAACACTGTGCAAACCAACCAGGGCTACTCACCCATAGGGCAACTGGTGTATGACCAGGTGCAGGGCTCGGCAGCTTCGTTGCTTAAAGACTCGGTTAACTACAACGCCCTGAATTTTGTAACTGGCGTAAACGACTTGAACGGGGGCAGCACCAATTACAGCCAAACGTTTACTTATGACAGCAAGCGGCTTACCAAAGCCGAAGCCCCTGGCACCTACAGTACGCAAAGCTATGGGTATGACGATACCGGCAACCTGACCAGCCAAAACAGCACCAGCTACCAGTACAGTGGGTACCAAATGCAAAAAGGTACCGAGGGCAGCAGCACTGTAATGGCTGCCCGGTATGATGCTATGGGCAATATTGACTCGCTGGTGCAGCATGACACCACCATGCTGCTTACCTTTAACAGCAGCAACCAAATGGTGGCAGCCAACAACACTACGGCCAGCCAGCAAGAGCAGTACCTGTATGACTACAACGGCCACCGCATACGCAAGCAGCTGCCCAACGGGGTGGTGGTGCTGTACCTGGGCGATGATTTTGAGCAGGTAATGAATGGGGGCAATGCCGCCCAGACTACCAGCTACATCAACTCAATGTATGGCCGCATAGCCACCAATACCAAAGGCACCAATGTGGGTGGGCCTGGTATGCCTACCGTGGGCCTGTTGTACTTTCATGAAAACAGGCTGCGCAGCACAGTGCTTACTACCGATAGCACCGGGGCCGAAGCCAGCCGGGTGGTGTATACCCCCTATGGTGCCATTTTTGCCCTGACCGGTACTGATAACTTTAGCAAAAAGTTTATTGGGCGTGAGCTTGATGGTACTACCGGCTTTTACTACCTGAAGGCCCGCTACTACAACCCAGAAACGGGCCGCTTTATTAGTGCAGATACCGAGGTGCCTGGCGAGTTAACCCAGCAGGATATACTGAACCGCTATGCCTATGGCCTGAACAACCCCATTATATTTATTGACCTGAGCGGCCACTCGCCCTGGTGGGAAGATGCCCTGATGATTGTGGCAGATGTTGCCCTGGTGGTAGTGGGCGTGGCCGTAATTGTTGCTACTGATGGTGCTGCGGCCCCTGGTGTGTTTGCCCTGGGCACGGGGCTGTTTGGCGCAGGGGTTAGCGGCCTGATTTACAACCTGAGCAACCTGGGCCATCAGGAGCTGTCCGGTTGGGGCATACAGCTGGGCGTAGGCTTTGTGTCGGGCTTTATTACGGGCTATGTTGGTGCCGGGGCTGGCCCCAGAGTTATTGGCTTTTTTGAAAACAGAATTGCTAACCAGGTTGCAGCCCGGTGGACGGGCCGTATCATTACCGGTGCCCTGGCCGGAGGCCTTAGCTCGGTAGGAGGTCAGTTTACTGGCAATGTACTCAAGGGCCAGGCACCATGGCATGACTTTAACGGCTGGAAGGTGCTTGAATCTGCCGGGGTAGGGGCATTAGGCGGTGCCGTGCAGGCAGGTATTTTAGGCCGGTTGCAGCCTATGGCTAATGTAAACCCATATTACTGGCGCAACCTGATTATGCCCATTACCTTTAACTCAAACAAAACAGTGCTAAAAACCGCTGCGCCCCAGTGGTAACAGCAAACATGGTTTATACTATAAAACGGCAGCCCACCTGGGCTGCCGTTTTTTTGCTATCCGTTCAGAGCCTGCAGGCGCTGCAACGTTAAAATAGAAGCATTCTGGGCAAGGGCATTGTCACAAAAATCATTCAGGTACACCATTAACTGGCTGGGTAAAAACCGTTGCGTATTGGCCAGTATCCAGGCATAGGTGCTGGTATCAAAATTGGCCTTGGTGCTCATTAATGGTGAGGCTGTTTTACTGGCCGATACATTGCCAAACCACTTAATGGCCCCGGTTGCCGTGCCTTGTAGCTGTAGTACCGTATAATTGACATTGGCCTGCTGGCTGCTGTTGAGTGTATTAAGCTGGGCAATAATGGTGCTTACATCAGTAGTTTGGTAGGCCTGGTCAGTGTATGAGTCTAAAGAGGTGGCGTTGTACTGCAAAAATGAATTGTCAGGGGCAGAACTGGTAGTAACCTGGTTCAGAAAAATAAGCCGCTTATTGGCATTAACCAGCGTTTGGTAGCTGCTGGCAAGGTCTGTATGGCTGCCTGCTACAATATTGCTACTGGTTTTACTCAGGGCAGCATCCCAATAAGTTTGCAGGGTTTCTGGCGTGGGCTTCATGTCATCATTATAAAAGCCGTTAAACCTGATGTTAACCACCACCAGCTCAGTAGGGTTATTGGCCAGCCAGGTAAGCACTTCTTGCAAAAAATCTGCATAGTTAGCGCCTGGTATGGCCCAGTGCTGGTGGTACAGGTTGTCATTAATTTTTACCGCGCAGTAGCCCGGCCTGAAATCAAACATGCGCACGCCCAAATCAAGCAGCGTAGTAAAGCTGTCTTTTTGCGTAAAGGCAGCATTAATAATGGTATTAATAGCAATAGAAGTGCCCAGGCCGGTAAGCCCACCAATAAGCTCTACATAAGCTTCGTTTTGAAACAGCTTGGCCAAAAACGTAGTGTCGTTCATACCGGCATCGTGCGCGCCGGGCAGGGCAAACACACCAAAAGGTGCACTACCCAGGGCTGGGTTCTGGGCCACCAGGCTGCCCATCCAGCGGCTATGGTTGGCTGTAAGGTACACATAGCCCTGGTCTTGGTTGGTAAGCCCGCTGGCCCCGCTGCCCGAATCAAAAAAACCGTACGATAGCGCATAGCCATCTGTAACCATAGAGGGGGTTTGCATCATATCTTTCATGTTGCCATCTCCAATGGTGCCGGTCACCGGTGATATTGACAGGTAGCGGCTGGCCACCTCATTGCCCCCGGCATAAGCACGCCAGGTAAAGTCCTGGTTCAGTGGCAATAGCTCATCACTGCCAATTTGCATATTGCCATGCTGTATCTGGGGGTTGTTGCCATAGCGGGCCTTTTCAGCATCTGCCTGAAAAAAAGCAGCTTCAAGGTTGTTGTTGCCAACAAATGCATAATAATCTACGCCTTTTGTCATGGTACTAAATGTTAATGTGTTAGGTAAAATAGTAGGGTTAATTAGTACTGAATATACACATAACTGGCGTGGGGTTTTGGCCCGCCTTAAAGGTTGTTTGTTGTTTGTACTATACAAAAAAGCCTGCCGGTAAACGGCAGGCTTTTCTGGGCTGTATGTTTGTTCTGGTCAGGCTTAAAATGGTATAGCCTCACCATCTGCAGGTATCAGTACGGTGCCCGTCAGGCTTTGCTCGGCCACCACCTGTTGCAGGTCAGTCCGCTTCAGGTTGCAGTGGTTTACGGTATCCATATGGATGGCAATAATCTTAGTGTTGGGGGCCTGTTGGTGCACCTGGGCAATATCCTGGGCTGTCATGGTAATGGGGCCGCCTTCTAAAAACTCGGCTGCGCCCGCATTTAATATAGTATACTGGGGTTTGAGTGTATCCAGTGCCCGTTGCACCTCGCTATGCCAAATGGTATCACCGGCCACATACACATTCAGGCCGTCATGGCCAAATACAAAGCCTGAAACCGGGCCCATCATTTCGGCCATTTTACCGGTGCCGTGCACCCCTCCAAAGCGGGTAATGGCAATGCCCTCAAACTGGGCCTGCTCATGCACTACCGTTATGTTATCAAAGCCCTGGCCCTTAATAGTAGCTTCGTCTGGTGGCTGCACAAAAAGGGGTTTACTTTTATCAATCAACTCAATGGCTGTGGGGTCCCAGTGGTCGGGGTGGGTGTGGGTCACAAACACAGCATCTACCTCAGTTAGCAGGGCCTCAAGGGCGGTCTGGTCAAGGGGCAGGTCTACCATGGGTATCCTCATTTCGTTGCCTGCATTGGGTATTGGGTCAAAGGCATCTTTGGGCGCCAGCATAGGGTCTACCAGCAGCTTTTTACCGTTTAAGGTCAGCACTATGGTGGCGTGCCGCAGCAATTGTACTTGGTTGGGTGCTTGCATCATCAAAATTGGTTAAAGTGTAAGGCCCAGGCGGGCTGTAGTACAGCTGCAAAAATTCATGATTATGGGCAGTAAAGGCCTACCATTACCACATCAAAGACTACCATTTTGATAAGCCGCCCGGTATTGCTGGGGGGGCATGCCCTCTAGCTGCTTAAAAAAGCGGTTCAGGTGGGCAGGCTCTGAAAAGCTCAGCTCAATGGCTATCTGCTGTACTGTAAGGTTGCTAAATACCAGGTAGTTCTTCACTTCCATCAGCAGGCGTTGCCTTATTAACTGGCTGGCTGTTAAGTTAAATTGTGTTTTTACCGCCTTATTTAAAGTAACCCTGCTAATGCCCACCAGCTCGCAGTACTCTTCAATGCGCTGTTTCGTAGCAATATGTTGTTCTAACAATTGCTTAAAGCGGTAAGCATAATTATTAATTTGTGTTTCAGTGCCCAGTTTGTAATGCAGGGCATAGTCGCGGTTAAGGCGTATCAACAAAAAATAAAGCAATGAGCGCACCAGGTGGGCACTGTCACACCTGAAGTGCACCACCTCTTCTTCTACTTCGTGGTACACCATTTTAAACCGCCGGGTAAGGGCTGCCGTGGCATGCAGTGCCGGGGGGTGCTTCAACTGGTAAAAGTATTGCAGGCGGTACACAAACAGCTTATCAGAAAAAAAGTCGTTCAGAAAGTTTTCCTGAAATATCAGGTAGCGGGCATGCAGCTGGTTGCCCTCAACAAACCATTGCCTTTTTTGAAAAGGCGTAATAAACACCATGGTGTTGGGCTTTAATGATATTACCTGCCTGTCAAGCAGCAGGTGGCCCTGGGCCGCTTCAATGAGCAGCACCTCAAAAAAATCAGTATCGTGCAGCGTACCTCGGGCCACTCCCTCGGGCAGGCCCTGGTAGCTGCCTATGCTCATGGGCAGCTCGGTGTGGCACTCTACCTGGTTAAACCTGATTGTTTTCAATGCTTCATAGGGTAATTGGGTGGCACATATAAATACATGCCTTATAAGCTGGGTAAATATAACTTATTTTTTAGCGCCAGCTACCTGTAGTACTGGGCTTTACCTATTGTTTTATTTCTTTAACTATACAGCCCAAGGGTAAGTGTTGAATAGCCCAGGTAAAAGGCAGGGCAGTGATTATAGGCGTAATAGCTTTTTTATTTACTTAATTAATGTGTACATTGTAGCCTATTATTTCTACAACTGTTATTCATTAAGAGGGTATTTTTAATTCTGGTCTGTCATTTATTTATTTTATTGGTATTGGCTTTACTGTTGGCAAGGAACCATAAACACCCATTAACGTGCAATACACCTAACGCAAACTACTGCCATGCACAACCAAATAGCATTACGCAAAGATGAGATTTTTGACCTCATTGCCTCTGATAAAATACCCAGTGCCATTACAAGACTGCTTGACTTTATTCGTGACTTTGCCGATGAGTCTGACCTGCAATCAGAGGCTATTGTAGTTAGTTCAAACTACAGTAAGTTTACCCGGCAAGAACGGCAGGAGCTGATTGACCCTGGCACTGCGGGGCGTGAGCGCAATAAAATCATTAATCAAATTCTTGACATTGTTAAAGATGTTGTTGCCTATTTTAAGTCTTTTTTAGGGCTAAAGGGGGGTAAGGCACCACAACCCCCGGTGGCTGCACCTGCGCCACCCCCTGCTACTGAGGCGCCTGCGCCACAAGCACCCCCTGCACCGCCACCAGTACCTGAGGCTGCTGCGCCCAGGCTGCCCGATTTACCACCTTTGCAGGCGGCACCTGAGGCTGATCCACCACCAGCACCGCTACCAGCACAACCCCAACAGGCTGCTGAGCCACTTGTGTGCATCACACAAGGGCTTACCAAGGTATACCGCAAATCGGGCTTTCAACTTGGGCCAATTGATATAGAACTGGCCAAAAACCAGATACTGGGCGTGGTTGGTGAAAATGGAAACGGCAAAACCACCCTTTTTAAACTGCTTACTGGTGAAATTCGTAATGATGCGGGCATGCTTGATTTCCCTGCCATGCGGCTGCGCAATGGCCGGCCAGCTTCATGGATAAAGCTAAAGCAGCAAATTGCCTACGTACAACAGGAGCTGCCCCCCTGGCAAGGCTCATTGATTAATAACTTACACTATGAGGCCGCCCTGCATGGCATAAGGGGCAAAGCAAACAAAAAAGCAGTTGAGTTTGTGGTATACCGGCTGGGCCTGGTTGAGCACCTCAGTAAAAAGTGGGACCAACTTTCGGGTGGCTTTAAATTACGCTTTGCACTGGCCAGGGCTTTGGTCAAAAAGCCCAAGCTGCTGGTGCTTGATGAGCCCCTGGCCAACCTTGACATTAAGGCCCAGGCACTGGTACTGCAAGACCTGCGCAACCTTTGCAACAGCATACATTACCCGGTATCAATGATTGTAAGCTCGCAACACCTTGATGAGGTAGAGTTTGTGTCTGACAAGGTGTTGTTTATAAGAAACGGCAACCCTGTGTTTTACGGCACAAAAGATACTTTGGGGCAAGACCGCCAGCATAACTTTTTTGAAATACAGACTACACTGGGCAAAGACGAGCTAACCCGCCGGCTAACTGGCATACAGCTGGTAGATGTGGTGCACGATGCCATGTACGTTCAGCTGGTTACCTCGTTAGAAACCACCCCCGAGATGGTGATCAAGGCCATGCTAAACAACAATATGCCAGTTGGTTATTTTCGTGACATAAGCAAAGCCACCAAAAAGTTGTTCATTTAGTAAATGTGTACCCCATGAAAAAGCTAGAAAACTACTTAATCATACATGCACCCATGGTTTGGCGCAGCCGCCTGCATTTTGTTTTTATATTCATGGTTGGCCTCACACTGCTTATTGGCCTTGACAGTTCGGTGCTGCTCAATACCAAAGAGCCTAATGCTACAATTAACGAGGCTGTTCAGTCAGGTATTATGTTGCTTTTAACCCTGTCACTTTTTTATTGGTTATACCTGCAGCGCTGGCATGTACCTGCCCTTAAAGGCTATTCACTTGGCGAGTTTTTTATGAACATCTGCTTAAATACCATGGTGGTGCTAATTACCCTGTTGCCAATTTTACCCATTGAAGTGGCCCTGCGTTCAGGGGGGGCTGGTTTTATTGAGGGGGTGGCTGTTATTTGTTTTTTGTTGATTTACATACCAATTATATTCCTGTCATTTATTATCAGGTATTACAGCATTACCCGCATTGTGGTAATACTGCTGGCACTTTTGGTATATGCATCGGTTTTTGTGTCAGTCTCAGCCTTTTTGGTGCTTGAAGAAGATACGCTGGCTACGCTTATACTGCTTCAGTTTATAGGCTTGATGGTATATATATGTGTAAAACTGCAAAGGCAAAAGTACAGCCGGTTTGACCAGGGCGTTATTTTTGTGCAGATCTTGATGGCCCCTATTGCTGTGTTGATGTTGTTGAGCATACTGCGTGATGATACTATGGCAATGGAGTATGACTTCATGGGTTTTATCATGCCTGCAACCGTACTTTCTTACTTAGTTTTGTTTTTCTTTACCCGTTTTGTAACCAAGGCCATGCAAAAGCCAATTGTTGTTTAAAATATACTGCAGCACCTTAATTTATGGATATTTCATTGATATTAACCGGGGCCATTACCTTGTTGCGCCCTGCATTAGAGAAGGCCGCCACCGCTACGGCAGATAACCTAGCAGAGAGGCTGGGCGACGGCACCGTGCAAAGTATGCTGTGGAACAAAGTGAAAAACCTTTTCAGGAATAAGAAAGAGGCTAAGGTAATTGAAGA
>CAZXTW010000196.1:0-9307 GCA_964643525.1 uncultured Roseivirgaceae bacterium | reverse complement strand
TGAAGAGCTGACCCAAAGCCTGATATTGCTGGTGGCCGAGAACGGCATGGACTGGATGTACGCCAACTGCTCTACCACTGCGCAGCGTGGCGCGCTAGACTGGCGCCATAAGTTTAGAGATGCCGTTGCGCCTGTTTTTGATGAGTTGTATGACAGCGTGGCCACGGGCAAAGAAGCCCGCCGCTCAATAGAAAGCAACAGCCAGGCCGATTACAGGGTAAAGCTTGAAGAAGAACTGCGCGAAATCAGAGAATCAGAAATGTGGCAGGCTGGTGCGCAGGTGCGCCAACTGCGCCCCGAAAAAAATAAGTTGACTACCGAAGAGGCCGTATAGGCCTTTCAATACCAAACATGGCATAAAGTATTGCCATCGGGCTGCCTAAGCCTCTCGCTTGGGCAGCCTTTTTATTTTGCCATAGCCCTTATTGACCCTTCACGATATGACAGAGCCAATCAATGAACAAGTAACACTGCCCAAGCTGGAACATGTACACCGGGCCGCCAGTAGGCTAAAGGGCGTGATACACCGCACCCCGCTCATGCACAACCTGCTGCTATCAGAGCAAACCAATGCCCAGGTGTGGCTTAAGCGGGAAGACCTACAGGTAGTGCGCTCGTATAAAATAAGGGGTGCATATAATAAAATGAGCAGCCTGCCACAGGGCGAGGTGCAACAGGGCATTGTTTGTGCCAGTGCTGGCAACCATGCCCAGGGGGTAGCCCTGGCCTGCCAGAAGCTGGGCATACCAGGCACCATTTTTATGCCCCAGCCCACCCCACAGCAAAAGGTGCAGCAAGTGCAAATGTTTGGTAAAGACTTTGTGCAGATCGAGCTTACCGGCGATACTTTTGACGATGCCTATCAGGAAGCGATGCGCTACTGCAAAACCCACCAAAAGGCCTTTATACACCCTTTTAATGACCCTGCCATTATTGAAGGTCAGGGCACCGTTGGCCTTGAAATTATTGAGGATACCCCCGATACCATTGATTACGTACTGGCCCCCATTGGCGGGGGTGGCCTGATAGCTGGCCTGGCAGCCGTGTTTAAAACCATTAGCCCAAGTACCAAAATAATAGGGGTAGAACCTGCCGGGGCACCTGCCATGAAAAACTCACTGGCGGCCGGCAAAGTAGTAACCCTCGATACAATTGATAAGTTTGTTGATGGCGCCGCGGTAAAACAGGTAGGCAGCCTGACCTTTGCCATATGCCAGCAACTGGTTGATGAGGTGGTTACTGTACCCGAAGGCAAGGTGTGCAGCACCATACTTGAGCTATACAACAAGCAGGCCATTGTGGCCGAACCTGCCGGTGCCATGACCATAGCTGCTTTAGAACAGCTACAGCCAGCCTTAGCAGGCAAAAACGTAGTTTGCATTGTTAGCGGCAGCAACAATGACATTACCCGCACACAGGAAATTAAAGAGCGGTCATTACTGTACGAAGGCCTTAAACATTATTTTATTATACGCTTTGCCCAACGGGCAGGAGCGCTGCGTGAGTTCCTGACCGACGTATTAGGCCCCAAAGATGATATTGTGCTGTTTGAGTACTCAAAGAAAAACTACCGCGAAAAAGGCCCGGCACTTGTAGGTATTGAATTAGAGCAGGCAGCAGATTTTGAGCTGCTGATTGAACGCATGAACCAAAAAAATATTAAATATGAGTATGTTAACAACAGGCAAGACTTATTTCATTACTTGATTTAAGCCCCTTTTATGCCCTGTAGCTACCTGTTTACAGGGCATTTGACTGAAATAGAGGATGATTTTAAGACTAATGGTTACTTTTATATATTTTTTTGTATTTATCGTATATTAATCAGAATGCTTGTGTTTCATGTGTTCTTATTAACTTAGCACGAAAATATTAATCAGCATTGAACGTTATACTGAATCTGTTCTTCATCATTTTGGGTTTTGTGCTATTGATTAAAGGGGCCGACTTTTTAGTCAACGGTGCCTCATCACTGGCCAAGAAATTCAAAGTATCAGAGTTAGCCATTGGCTTAACCATTGTTGCCATGGGCACCTCTGCCCCTGAGTTAGTTGTAAATGTCATTTCAAGCTCTGGTGGCCATGACGATGTGGTGTTTGGCAACATCATTGGCTCTAACATTTTTAACATGTTTCTAATACTGGGGGTGGCTGGCATCATTTACCCCCTGTTTGTGCAGCGCGACACTGTCTGGAAAGAAATACCCTTTTCACTGGTAGCTACTATTATTGTATTTGTGCTGGTAAATGATGTTTTTTTCTTTGGGTCGGCTGAAAATACACTCACAAGGGTTGATGCCATTATACTGCTGGTACTGTTTGTTGGCTTTTTATTTTATGTTTTCTTAAACATGAAAAAAACCGGCGATTTAGAGGTAGAAGATTTAGAAATATACTCTAACCTGAAAACTGGTTTGATGATAGCCGGCGGCATGGTTGCACTTGGCTTTGGAGGCCGTTTAATTGTTCAAAACGCAGTTGACGTTGCCACCAAGTTTCAGGTTAGTAATAAGCTCATTGGGTTAACCATACTGGCTGCAGGCACCTCACTGCCCGAGTTGGCTACCTCTGCTGTAGCTGCTTTTCAAAAAAAGTCTGACATTGCCGTGGGCAACATCATTGGCTCAAACATATTTAACGTACTGTTAGTATTAGGTATTAGCGCGCTAACCAGCACCATGACGTATAACCCTGTACTAAATACTGACATGGTTATTGTAATGATTGGTACCGTGTTGTTGCTGGCCTTTATGTTTTCGTTCAGGCAGTACCGGCTTGATCGGGTTGAGTCTAGCATTTACCTCGTAGGCTTCTTTGCCTATATGTTTTACTTGTTTTTCAGAGAGCAGCAAGTGCTGCTAGCCAATTAGCAAAATAAAGCCGGAAACACCTTATACCTGCTTCCGGCTTATACATTTTTAAGCATCACCTTTTTACTTGATAATTACCTCGGGCTCGTCTGACTCATCAAAACCTGAATTATCTGGCTCATCTACTGGTTTGTTACCTCCCGTGCCGGTACCCCCTACAAGCAATTGCATTTGCTGACGTGACAATACTTTGGCATGGGTAAACATGGCTAAAGTAAGTTTTGTGGTTTGGTTGGTTACGATTTTCATGGTACTATTATTTTAAAATGGAACATAAGTGATTCTTGCTTATATGCTGCAAGGTTGCATTACCATTGCCTATTTATGCTTAGTTATTCATAAGCTTGCCTGGTAACCAGCAATAAATGGATTAATAACCTTGAGGCGCCGAGTAATCATAGAATTTATGAAGCTGCAAATCCTTTAAAATTATACAACTTAACTTATATTCTAAACCTACCCTATTCACCACCTGTTACAAAGGCACCTCCTTACTGTTGGCACCCCAACAACAAGCACCAGTGATGGCACCTGCCTAAGCAGCATATTTTGAATGAAAAATTTACAAAATTAATGTTTAATCTTAAAAAATAAGGTATTTAGACATACCTAAGCGCAAAGCACGGGAAATGACGACAAACGCAAATCAGGTACAACTAAGGCGGGTGAGGTGTGGCTATTGGCTAAGAGGGCTCTTACTACTGGGCTGCTGTATTTTGACTCTTTTCAACACGTAATAAGTTACTGCCAATAAAAAAGTGAGCAGAATAAATAGCATAGAGTAAAAGCTGCCGGTATGGGCTTTACGTGAGTTGATTTGTTTTTGGTCAAACGTAACTTTTACTTGATCAATGCTATTGCGCAATGAATCGGTCTGGTACTTCCGTTGGGCTTTTAGCTTGGCCAGTTTGGCATTGGCCTGGATATACAAATCATTATGGCTGGCGGCTAATGACGCATTGCCACGCTCCTGATAGATGTATGCCAGCAGTTTATGTATTTGCGCTACTTCCTGCAGCCAGGTATCTTTTACCATACTGGCTGCCTGCAACAGTAACTCTTCACTTTGATTAACCTTACCCAGTTTATAATTGGCTTTGGCCAAATTGTACAAGGTACCAACCTGCCCCTTAGCATCGGCATTAGCTTTTTTCAAGGCCAGTGATTCTTCAAAATAAGGAATGGCGCTTGTATAAGCAGCCTGCAACTGGTACAACCTGCCTAAATTGTTTAGTGCATAAGCATGGCACTTATCAGAACGGATACTCTTACTTAGGGCAATGGCTTCAGTGTAGTACAAGGCAGCGTTGGCATAGTCTTCCTGCATTTTATACACTAAGCCAATATGGTTATACAATGAAGCCAGCCGCTTGCTATCACCCAGGCTATCATATAGCGCCATGGCCTGTTCAAAACAGTTCAGCGCTTGGGTATACTGGCTTTTGTTGCGGTAAAGTATACCCGTATTTTTGAATACAGTAGCCAGTACTTCGCCATCTGTCTGAAAAACCTTCAGCTTCAGGGCCGACTCATAATAATGCAGGGCGTGGTCGTAGCTTTTCTGTTTATAGAAAATAACCGCAATACTGTTGTATGATTTAAACAGCCCTTGAACGTCATTTAGCGACTTTCTAATTTCAAGTGCCTGCAAATGAAAGTGAGCAGCAGTTTCAGGCTGGCCGTTTAGCTGGTCTACCACACCCAACATATAAAGTGCATCAGCCTCCTGCTCATACATATTATAGCGTGTAGCCAGCTTTAATTGTTGCCTGGCATGGTACTGGGCATCTGTTAGCTTACCTGCCACCGCGTATTGACGGCATAATTCATAATGGGCGTTAAGCCGTTGGGTACCTGTACTATTTACCAGCGTGGCCTGCAGGCTATCAATAACAGAATTGGCAACAGAAGTGTTAGAGGCTACAAAAAGCAGAGTTATTGCATATATATAACGCAAACATTGGGCATAAAAAGAATGGTACACTGCTTTTCTCATCATTCTAACAACAACTAAAAAATAACGCTAAGAAAGACACCTCAACGCATTAACAAATCTATTATTTTTCTAAAAATAATCAAACAAAACTAACACCTCTAAATTCAAAGCCTTAAAACCGTGCTTTGACTTACATTGGGCTTAAAGTAGTAAACCTGGGCAGTTAAAGCTGCTATTGGCCACTGCCGCTTATTAATTTAAGACCCTGATTAATTTGTACGTTAAGCCTTACCTGAAAGTTTATAAGCTTCATGATTTGGGGTAACCCGTAAGCGAGTTAGGCCCCCGGCAGGCTGAGCCACAAAAAACAGCACATTGTTTCAAGCTCAGAAAAATATATGCCTTCGGTGGGTGGTGTAAATGCCTTCTATCGTGCGAAGTGTGCCATTCAGTAATCGCGAAAATAGGCATCAAGGGCAACATGGTTGTAATACATATCTTGATAGTTAGTATACTGCCCCGGTAGTGGCACCAATCGCTTTTGGTGCAATGCTTCAAATTCAGGCTCAAACTGGGCCATATCAGCTGTGCACCTGTGACGCTCTAACCTGATGTTTTGCCAAAAGTCTGGCTCATAATACACCAGCGGGTTCAGCATTTCACTGTACAAAATATAGCGCTGTTCTGTATTCAGCTCTGCTTGTGGGTTGATAGTATAGTTGCCTGCGTTCAACTCAAGCAATACCTGTAAGGTATCACCCTCCTGGCTGGGCAGGTATTGGTTGTGCAGTTGTACCCTGTTCAGGTAATAACGGCCGGCCAGCGCACTATACTGTATGGTATACCTGCTTTCAATTAACCCTGAGGCATCAATCATGTCGCGGCCTTTAATAGCTGGTAGCCTTTTTGCCACCACCTCAACGCGCAACGGGGCATAATCTGATGCGCTAATCATCAGTTGGCCCCTCAAGCCTGGTGTTTCACCGGGGTTGGCAGGCTCAAACTGTATGATGTAAACCAAGGTGCCGTTGTAACTGGTAGCCCCGGTTACCTTGTATTGATACATTTTAAGGCCTGCACTACTAACCGGCCCCTTGTAGGTATAAAAATCTTTAACACGCAGCAGCCTGTTTACCAGCAGGTAACGGGGCAAAACCTTATTCATTTGCCAGCCCGACTCGTACCTGCTGCGCCGTACCTGCTTCCATTGAATCAGGTCGTAGGTGTAATTCTTGTTTCTGATGCTATTATAAGCCCGGTTATAAGCCCCTACAAAGCTATAACCAAAGGCATCTGTAAGGCCCAGGCAGGCCTGGCCCAGGTAAATCTGTTCGCGGTACATACCCCCCATCAGGTAGGTTTTGCCATTGAACAATTTGTTCAACCGCTTTATTGACTTTGCCACTAAATCTTTGCCGCTCATAGCCTCAACATTGCTATTGGGTAATGCACCACTTTTTAACGCCTGCGCCGGGTTCAGTTCAATTACGGTCGTATCTTCCAGACTAAGCCCCACCAGGGGCATGGTTACACTGGCATACCCAATACAGCTTACCACCAATTGGTCTACCTCGCTTACATTAGGGAAGTTTAAAATAAAATAACCGGCTGCATCTGTAGTAGTACCAGCCCGCTTTTGTGGCACCCCCAATGAGGCATGCGTAATGGGGCTGCCAGTTTCCTGATCTACCACCCTGCCATATAAAGTGTATTTTCCCTGTGCAAAACCAGGCAGGGCTACCAATAGGGTTAAAAACGAAACGATAAAATATGTGATGGTTTTACAAATCATTCTTTCCACTTCACCTGCTGCGTACAATTGCTGTTCATCAAGACAAATAGTTTATTACTGCTGGCGCTACAGCCTAAAAAAACATGACCATTTTCCGTGCCACTGTTGCCTTGCTGGCCCGGCCAATGCCTTATGAATGCATGAAATTAACACAAAAAGAGAAAACTTAGCCCCTTAGCCCTCTAAGAGCCTAAAAAGATTTTACCAACTGGCTGCTTCTCTACTTTTTGCTTCCCCAAATACTACCCCTGCCCTGCACTGTTGGCCTGTAATGGTTAGCTTTGCTTCAGGCAAACCCGCCTCATTTCAATGAAATGTGCCTATGTACCCAATTGTTTGTGCTGACATTGATGGCACCTTAATCAACAGTGCCCACAAACTATCTGCCCGCACGGCAAGTGTCCTGGGCAGGCTGGCAGGCAGCGGTATTACATTTGTGCCGGCCTCTGCCAGGATGCCCGCCAGTATAGCACAACTTTTTAAAAGCTGCCTCAGCAACTACCCAATCATCAGCTATAACGGGGCCCTGGTCGTGGCAGACTATGCGGCCCTGCCTAAGCAACAATACCTGGCCAATGCACGCCTGGCACCAGCCACAACGGCCCATATTGTGCAAGCGGCACAAAAGCTGGGCATACACGCAGGCACCTTTGTATATAACCAGTGGTTTGTGCCCAGCATGGATCAATGGGCGCAGCGCGAGGCCCAAATAACAGGGGTTATGCCCACAGTAATGCCTGTTGAAGCCTTATTGAACAACAGCCCTGCCACTGCCCATGGGGCGCATAAGGTCATGTGTATGGGCAATGCCCCATTAATAAACCAGCTACAACAACAACTAATGCCCCTGGCCGGGCACGTAAACCTGTACCGTGCTGGTCGGCGCTACCTTGAAATCACTACCAGCACAACCAACAAAGGGCAGGCACTGGCCACGGTAGCGGCCCACCTGTCTTTAACCCCAAAGCAGGCCGTAGCTTTTGGTGATAATGTAAATGATGTTGAACTGTTGCAGCTAGCAGGCCTGGGCATTGCTGTTAGCAATGCCAGGCCGCAGGCAAAAGCGGCTGCCAGCCAGCTAACTGCTGCTAGCCACCTTGATGGGGTGGCCCAATGCCTGGAGCAATTGTATTTTCCTACACAATAAGCTTAACCACACTGGCAGCCCTCTACACATTTTGGCATACCTTAGCAGCCTGAAACTACCCCTATACCTGGGGGCACCCTAACTGAATGAAGCAAGGCATGAGCCACCAATTAATGATATTTGATATGGATGGCGTTTTGGTAGATACCGAACCCATTTATGAAGCAATGCATTACCGGCATTTTGAACAACTGGGCATTACCGTAACGCACCAGCAGTTTTTACAGTTTATTGGCACCACCTCAGCTGAAATGTGGTCGCGGCTGCGCAGCCTGTTTCAGCTAAGCCACAGCCTTGACCATTTGCTGGCCCAGGAAGAGGTACTGAAAAAGCAGATTTTTGCAGAACACACCTTAACGCCAATGCCAGGCTTACTGGCCCTGCTTAATGGCCTAAAACAAAAAAACGTACCAATGGTGGTGGCTTCATCAAGCAATGCAACTCATATACGCTATGTATTGCAGCAGGCTGGCATTCATCAATATTTCAGTGAGTTTATTAGCGGCCAACATGTGCCCAACAGCAAGCCCGCCCCTGATATATTTTTACAGGCAGCCAGGCAAATGGCCATACAACCCGCCCACTGCCTGGTAATTGAAGACTCTACCAACGGCACGCTGGCTGCCCAGGCAGCTGGTATGGCCTGCATTGGCTTTGACCAAAACCAACAGGGCCGGCAAAACCTAAGCGCCGCCAACCACATTATTACGGCCTTTAACCAGGAGAGCATAGCCCTGATAACCCAATACTTTGCATGAGCACCCCCAACAACCCAATACCTTTAGTACCCTTAGGGCGTACGGGCCTGCACACCAGCCGCCTGGGCCTGGGCCTGGCGGCCCTGGGCAGGCCTGGCTACATTAACCTGGGCCACGGCCAGGATCTGCAACATGATTACAGCCTGGAAGGCATGGAAGCGCGCACCCACCAAGTATTAGATGCTGCCTGGCAGGCAGGCATCAGGTATTTTGATGCGGCCCGGTCGTACGGGCAGGCTGAGGCTTTTCTGGGCAGCTGGCTGCAAAACAACCGCATTGCCTCAGGGGCGGTGGCTGTAGGCTCAAAGTGGGGCTATACCTACACTGCCAACTGGCAGGTACAGGCCGAAAAGCACGAGGTAAAAGACCACACCCTGCCCGTATTAAACAGGCAGTGGCAAGAAAGCCAACAGCACCTGGGCCCCTGGCTGGAGCTGTACCAGGTACACTCAGCCACCCTTGAAAGTGGCATACTAACCAACACCGCTGTGCTAAACCAGCTGGTAGCCTTAAAACAGGCAGGCACAGCCATTGGTTTGTCATTAAGCGGTCCCAACCAGGGCCAGGTGCTTGAGCAGGCCATGACTATACAGCCCGATGGGCAACTGCTGTGGGATGCCGTACAGGCCACCTGGAATGTGCTTGAGCCATCGGCACAGCCCGCCCTGGCCGCAGCCCACCAGGCAGGCATGGCCGTGATCTTAAAAGAAGTACTGGCCAACGGCAGGCTAACAGAACGCAATACCAGCCCTGACTTTAACAGGGCCCGTACGGTGCTGGCAGCCATTGCCCAGGAGTTGGGAAC
>CAZXTW010000195.1:0-9388 GCA_964643525.1 uncultured Roseivirgaceae bacterium | reverse complement strand
TGCCTTCCTGATACAGCACGTCTTTTTTAATATCAAAATGTATGGGCATAGCTTTTATCTGTTCTATTGTTTGTTCTTGTAAGTTACGCAGTTTCGATAAGGTGTTCAACTGGTTTACATACTTTTCAAGCAGTGTAAGGTTGCCAGCCAATTGCTGCAACTTACCAAGTATTTTACTGATAATAGCCTCTGGTGTTTCACCACCATAATTACCTAAAATGGCCAGAAGCACCATTTCAGGTGTATTGCTATTTAAAAATAAACGGGAGGAGTAGTTGCGAAGTTCAATTAGTTTGTAGCTGTAATTATTATGGGCGTTTGGTATGCGCTGCCTGAGGTGGGTAGCCATTTTTGAGGGCTTTTGCCCCAAATAAATGCAGTATTGGTGCATGGGCAGTTCAAACCTGCCCTCGTACAGGCACTGGTACTCTCGCATGCGGTGCACCATTCTTGGGTCGTCATTTGACTGTAACTCTACATGTAGCAAAGCCTCTTGCCCAGGTTTTTCTTCAAATTTGCCTACATAATCAGGCTCTCGCTTTGAAATACGCACAATATCGGTAAGAAAAGGAACCGGGTTGTCAATTTTGAGATCCAGCAGGTCTTCTGCCACGGGTAGTATAATGTTAAAAACATTGTCTCGAAACAGCTCGTCATAGGTGTCGCCTTTATTCTTAGTCTTCTTTGCCTTTGCCACAGGTATAGTGTTTGGTTTATACCAACCTATGTAAAATAATCCAAACATGTGCATTAAATGTGTTGGCCAACCGTTCACTCATCATCCATAATTCCTAACTCATAACTATTTAGCCCAAGGGTGGCGTGATTTTTGGTGGGAATAGGGCTACGTACATTAAATCACGGGCAAGGTTTCAACATTGCAAAAAAGATTGTCTAATTTCGTGGCTGTGAAAAAACTAATTCTCTACATCAGTGTATCTTTTACCCTATTGGCTGCATCGGTAGCGTGTGGCACCAAAGAAGAAATTCCTGCTGACCTGCTTACGACTGAGCAAATGGTGGGCCTGCAAATAGACCTGCACATTGCTGAGGCGCAAGCCAAAAAGTTAAACCTGCGGGGCGACAGCGCCTACGTGTTTTTCCGCTACCTGCAAACGGATGTGTACAACCAGCACGGAGTAATTGACTCGGTTTACGAAAAGAGCTACAAATGGTACCTGGCCCACCCCCAGGTTTGGGAGCAGGTATACGCTACCGTAATTGACAGCCTGAAGGCCCGCCAGCAACTGGCCGAACGGCCCAAAAAGGTGAACAACAAAAAGTTGCCGCCTACAAGTAAAGATTGATTTAGTGAACGTGACGTAACGGCTTGCCGTTTTATTTCCACAATGCTTTTATATCCTGAAAACATAGAAGCCAAGCTTGGCTTTGATACCATACGTGGGTTGCTGAATGAGCGCTGCCTCAGCAGCCTGGGCCGTGCCTTTGTGGCACGCATGGCCTTTAGCAGCGATTACCGCGTGATTACTAAACTAACCGGCCAGGTGGCCGAGTTTGTACAGGTGCTTCAAGGCGAAGACACCTTTCCGCAGTCAAACTACCTTGACGTAACTGCCCACCTGAAAAAGGCTGAGGTTGAGGGGGCCTGGCTCACAGAAGAAGAGTTTCACCAACTGAACACTTCACTGGCCACCCTGCTGCAATGCCAGCGCTTTTTTAAGGGCAAAGAAGAGCACTACCCCATGCTGTGCCAGATTAGCGGCATTGTTAAGGTAGACCATTACCTGCTGAACAAATTACAGGACAAGTTTGACGAAAAAGGCCTGCTGCGCAACAATGCCAGCCCCGAGCTGGCCAGCATCAGAAGTGAAATACAGAAAAACCAGAGCCGCCTGCGCATTGTGCTGAACCGCATACTGCGCAGCACCATTGAGCAGGGCTATGCCAATGACGATGTATCAATAACCATTAGGGGTGGCCGCATGGTGATACCTATTTTGGCTGAGCATAAACGCCGCATCAAGGGCTTTATCCATGATGAATCGGCCACAGGCCAAACGGTGTACCTTGAGCCAGCCGAGGTGCTTGATATTAACAACAGCATACGCGAGCTTGAATACAGCGAGCACCGCGAGGTGGTGCGCATACTCACGGGCCTGACAGACCAACTGCGGCCCTTTTTGGAGTACCTGTATACGGCCTACCGCTTTTTGGGCATGATTGATTTTATCAGGGCCAAGGCCCTGCTGGCGGGCGACCTTGAGGCCATATTGCCTGCCTTTGAGAAAAAAACACTGATGAGCTGGCAGCTGGTGCGCCACCCCCTGTTGTACCTGGCCCACAAAAAGCTGCAAAAGCCTACCGTACCGTTTAACCTGCAGCTGGATGCCCAGCAGCGCATATTAATAATATCTGGCCCCAACGCCGGGGGTAAATCAGTTACTTTGAAAACAGTGGGCCTGGTGCAGTACATGTTTCAGTGCGGGCTGCTGGTGCCTATGGAAGAGGGCTCTACCATGGGCGTGTTTCAGAACCTGTTTATTGATATTGGTGATGAGCAGAGCATTGAAAACGACCTGAGTACCTACAGCAGCCACCTGCGCAACATGCGCTACTTTGCTGAGTTTACTGACAAGAAAACCCTGTTTTTGATTGATGAATTTGGTACCGGTACTGAGCCCCAGTTTGGTGGGGCCATTGCTGAGTCTATTTTAATTGAACTGAACAAGGCCAAAGGCTATGGGGTAATTAACACCCATTATGCCAACCTGAAAAAGCTGGGCGAAGCCACCCACGGCCTGACCAACGGGGCCATGCGCTATGACCTTGACAAGCTGGAGCCCCTGTATGAACTGGAAATGGGCAAGCCCGGCAGCTCATTTGCATTGGAGATAGCCCGCAAAATAGGGCTGCCTAAGAAGATATTGGAGGCCGCCAAAGGCAAAGTAGGCTACAGCCAGGTAAAGATGGAACGCCTGCTTGGCAGCCTGGAAAGCGAGCGCACCAGGCTGCAAACAGAAAGTGCCGCTGTGAAGGCCCGGAATGATAAGCTGGAAACCCTGATTGCCGACTATACCGCCCTGAAAGAGCGGCTGGAAGGCAACCGGAAAGATATTATTAATAATGCCAAAGCAGAGGCCCAGCAGCTATTGTCAGAAACCAACCGCCGCATAGAGCATACCATACGCGAAATACGCGAAACCAATGCCGAGAAGGAACGCACCCGCGCCCTGCGTGAAGAGCTGAAAACGTTTGAGCAGGAGGTGAAACCTGCCAAGCCTAAGAAGGCCAAAGCCCCTAAGCCAGAAGTAAAGGTGGTGGGCGGCGAGATTGCCGAAGGCAGCAAAATACGCATTAAAGGGCAGGACACCATAGGCGAGGTGCTGGCCCTGAAGGGGCGCGATGCCACGATTGTGATTGGCGACCTGAAGAGTACCATTAAGCTTGACCGCCTGGAGAAGATTACCACGGCTGAGTTTAAAGATAAGGTGCGGCAAGACAACCGAGCCAATGTGCAGGGCTTTAATTACAGCGAGAAGGCGGCTGAGTTTAGCGGCGAGCTGGACATCAGGGGCAAGCGTGCCGAAGAGGCTCTGGGTGAGCTGGACGCCTACATTGACCAGGCCGTGGTGGTGGGCTTTGGGCAGCTGCGCATTATTCATGGCAAAGGCAACGGTGTTTTGAAAGATGTGGTGCGCAACCACCTGAGGCACTTCCCCCAGGTGGTGAATATGGCCGACGACCATGCCGACCGTGGCGGCCACGGCGTTACCGTGGTAACCATGGCTTAGCCTTGTGGTGCAGTGGCTGGTACGCCATAGCAATACAACCAATTGAAGCATAATAAACAGTGCCCTCTTTTGCAAGAGGGCACTTGTTGTTTAATATTTTTCGTAAAAATAACTTCACGGTTACCTGCAATGCACCAGCAAACGTTTGTGTAACCAAAGCCCGGTTGCTGCAAACGTTTGTTTTCAATAAGCAATGCCTTGTGCCAGCACAACCTGGGTAAATGTACAGTGGCAATTTGCTGGTATTTTTAATGGCCTGGCAGTAAGTATGAACAAATGCTGCATAGTACCTGCTATGGGTTTTATTGCCATATCAGTATAAATTCTTTATTTTGTTACATTACTATTAGTTGTGCCGCACGCCACACCCCTTTATTTGCAAAATCAGTAAGCTGTACATTTTTGAGCATTGTTGTAGATTGAATCAGGCTGTTTGTTACAAAGCTACCAAATCACTTACAAGGTTGTGCCTACGCAAGGCAACAGATAATTTATCTGTTGCATGGTTGGTGCTGTAAGTGATTGCCAGAACAGAATTCATATTTCTTACCACAGATATAACTACTGTATATTCTACAATGAGAAGATTGCACACCCTTTTACTTGTGCTGCTTACACTGGCACAGTTGGGTTATGCCGAGGCGGGTATCCGCTTGAGGCATAATGCCAGCCCACAGCCAGCAGGCAGCCACGAAACAACCCAAAACCAAACAGATGTACTGGCCACCGAGTATGCCGAGATGTATATACTCGGTTCATTAAATGGCTGGGGCGGTACCAGTGACCAGATGACCAAAACCGGCACCCATGACTGGGCAGTTGATATTGCCTTTGACGGTGGGGAGTTTAAGTTTGCCAGTACACCCGATTTTACTGATGTTGACTGGGGCGACAATGAGCAAGACGGCACCGCCGAACTGTTTGGGGCCAATATTGCCCCCGGCCTGCCCGCAGGCCCTTACACCGTGTTGTTTAATGACGAAACAGGTGCTTACAGCCTGACGGCCATTGTGGCCCAAACTTACGCGCAACTGTGGCTCAGGGGCACCCCCAATGCCTGGGGGGCTGACTCGATGACGCTGGTAGCTGATTATACCTGGCAGTTTACGGTTGACCTTAACCCTGCTTCACAATTTAAGCTGGCCAATACCAACGACTGGAGTGATGTTGACTGGGGCGACAATGAGCAGGATGGCACAGCGGAGCCCTTTGGAGCAAATATTGCCCCCGGTGTGGCCACAGGTACCTATAGTATAACCTTTAACACCCAAACACTGGCCTATAGCTTAGTGCTGGTAAGCGCCCCCGAGCCTGCCTTTTTGGTGCGTACCGAACCAGAGGTATTTACGGCCGATGAGCCCGTGCGCATTGTTTTTGATGCCACCCAGGCTGATGTTGACGGTAGCGCCGGCCTGGTAGGGGCCGAGCAGGTGTATTTCCACTCTGGCGTAGTGCTGACTGGCTTTGATGGAACTACCTTTGAAAATGTTGTAGGTAACTGGGGCAGTGATGATGGGGTAGGAGAGATGGCCCGCGTGCCCGGTGAAACTGACCAGTGGGAAATTACCATTACCCCACGCAGCTATTATAATGTGCCTGAAACCACTACCATTTACCGCCTGGGTATGGTGTTTCGTGATGCTGCTGGTGTAAACGCCGGGAAGGGCCCCGGTGGCAGCGATATTTTTGTTGACCTTGATACCACCAGCCTGCCCCCCGCCCCGGAGTATGCCGAGATGTACCTGCTGGGCTCATTGAATGGCTGGGGCGGCACCAGCGACCAGATGACTAAAACCGACACGCACGACTGGACGGTTGATGTGGCCTATGACGGTGGCGAGTTTAAGTTTGCCAATACACCTGATTTTAGTGACGTAGACTGGGGCGATAATGAGCAGGATGGCATTGCTGAGCAGTTTGGGGCCAATATTAACCCCGGCCTGCCTGCAGGCGATTATACCGTTACGTTTAACGACCGCACAGGGGTGTATGCACTTACTGAAGTGGTTGTGCCCGATGCCGTGGTGCGTACCATACCAGAGGTGTTTACGGCCGATGATACGGTAACGGTAATTTTTGACGCTACCCTGGCCGACCCTGGTAGTACACCCGGCCTGGTGGGTGAAGATAAGGTGTACTTCCACTCTGGCGTAGTGCTGTCAGGCCCTGATGGTACTGAGTTTAATAATGTGGTAGGCAACTGGGGCAATGACGATGGCGTGGGCCTGATGGATAGCGTGCCCGGCCAGCCTGATAAGTGGCAGATAACCCTGCAGCCCCGCAGTTATTATAATGTGCCTGCTGGTGTGCCGGTATACCGCCTGGCCATGGTATTCCGCAATGCTGAGGGTACCGCCGAAGGCAAAGGCCCTGAAGGGGCCGATATATTTGTAGATATGGAGCCCGGCTTTTTAGTGCAGCGTGTGGCCCCTGCCTCTAACGATGTATTTGCCCAGACGGGCGATACCCTGCAAATTGTGGCCCAGGCTACTGAGCAGGCCGATAGCCTTTCAATTAGTGTAAACGGCACCCTCTTGGCCTTAACCACCAATGCCACCCAGCTTACCGCCAATTATGTAGTGACGCAGGGCGGCCCTATTAGCGTGTTGCTTAGAGGCGTGCAGGCAGGTGTGGCCACCCAGAATAACAGTACCGTTAATATTAACCTGGTAAACAACACCCCGGTGGCCGCGCTGCCAGCTGGAATTATTCAGGGTATTAATTACGATGAAAACGACCCCACCAAGGCCACCTTAGCCCTGCTGGCGCCCGGTAAAAGCTTTGTGTATGTAGTGGGCGATTTTAATAACTGGCAGCTGGACGAGAACTACCTGATGAATGTAACGCCCAACGGCGAAGTATTCTGGTTTGAGCTGACCGGCCTAACCCCAGGGCAGGAGTATGTGTTTCAGTACTGGGTGGATGGCACTATTAAGGTGGGTGACCCCTTTGCCGATAAAGTAGCCGACCCTTTTAATGACAGCTTTATTGAGCCTGAAACTTACCCTGGCCTGCTGCCCTTTACCCGTACTGAAGATGGCATAGCCACTGTGCTGCAAACCAACCAAACCCCATACGTATGGCTGCATGATAATGCCCCCCTGCCCGACGTGCAGGACCTGGTGGTGTATGAACTGCTGGTGCGTGACTTTATAGGCTCACACAATTACCGTGACCTGGCCGATACACTGACGTACCTGAAGCACCTGGGCGTAAACGCCATTGAGCTGATGCCCATTATGGAGTTTGAAGGCAACAACAGCTGGGGCTACAACCCCTCGTACTTTTTTGCGCCTGATAAGTACTACGGCACCAAAAACGACCTGAAGGCCTTTATTGACAAGGCCCACAGCATGGGGTTTGTGGTGTTGTTAGATATGGTGCTGAACCACGCCTTTGGCCAAAACGCCATGGTGCGCATGTATTGGGATGAACAAAACCAGCGCCCCAGTGCAGAGAGCCCCTGGTTTAATGTAGAGGCTACCCACCCCTTTAATGTAGGCTTTGACTTTAACCATGAAAGCCCTTACACCCAAAGCTTTGTAGATACAGTAAACCAGTACTGGCTGGAAGAGTACCATTTTGATGGTTACCGCTTTGACCTGTCAAAAGGGTTTACCCAAACGTTTAATACTGATGTGGGCTTGTGGAATCAGTACGACCAAAGCCGGGTAGACCTGCTGGTACGGATGGCCAATGCCATTTACAGCTATGCCCCTGATGCCCTGCTTATTTTAGAGCACCTGGGTGACCAGGGTGAAGAAGACGTGCTGGCCGCACAGGGTGGCTACTACCCCTGGCGGATTCTGCATAGCCCCTATGAAAACGCCATTGCTGGCAATAACCTGAACAGCAGTGGTTTTGGTGGTGCATTTGCCACCAATAGAGTGGCCTACTTTGAAAGCCATGACGAGCAGCGCATTATGGTTACCAACCTGAACTTTGGCGCTAACGATGGTGGCGATTACAATATACAAGATACCACCACGGCCCTGAACCGGGTAAAACTGGGCGCTGCCTTTCTGTTTACCGTGCCGGGCCCAAAAATGTTCTGGCAGTTTGGTGAACTGGGGTATGATGTAGGCATTAACTTTAATGGCCGCACCGGTGAAAAACCCATTCGCTGGGAATATTATGATGACCCTGAGCGCCGTAAACTGTATGAAACCTACAGTGCCCTGCTTAATCTGCGCAGCAACAACCCCGTGTTTACTGAAGGTAATTTTGAGTGGATAGAAAACGGACAGCTGCGCCGCATTAACCTGACACACCCCACCATGAACGTAACCATTATTGGTAACTTTGGGGTTACGCCCGGTGCTATTGAGCCTAACTTTGCCAGCGGTGGCATTTGGTATGATTATTTTACCGGTGCTGAGTATGAAGTATTGGGCGTGAACGATCCTTTTCTGCTGGCACCTGGCCAGTTTCACATATTTACCAGCGTGCCTCTGCCGTTGCCTTTGCCTGACCTGGTACCTTTTACCGTACCTTCGGGTAATGTGGTTACGGCCATACCTGATGCCTTTGAGGCTGATGACACAGTGACTATTGTGTTTGATGCCAAGCTGGCCGACCCTGACGGCACAGCAGGCCTTGTAGGTGCCGATAAGGTGTACTTCCACTCAGGGGTGATTTTAGATGGCCCCGACAGCACAGCCTTCCAGAATGTAGTAGGCAACTGGGGGCAGGACGATGGTGTTGGGCAAATGACCCCGCTGGGTGATGACCGCTGGCAGATTACCCTGGTGCCACGTACTTATTACAATGTGCCAGACTCAGTACCGATTTGGAGGCTGGGTATGGTGTTTCGTGATGCGGCCGGTATTAATGCCGGCAAAGGCGCCAATGCCAGTGATATATTTGTAGAGGTATCGCAGGTGGCAGCCCCTGCTGACCTGACAGCCATTGCTGATAATTTTAAAACTGTGAGCCTTACCTGGGCCGATAATACCGACAATGAAGCCGGCTTTGTAGTAGAGCGCTCAACTGCCGCCGACCGGGGCTTTTTTGCCATTGGCGAAGTAGCTGCTAACGTCACTACATTTACTGATGCCTCAGTGGCTGAAAGCACTACTTACTATTACCAGGTGCGCAGCATAGCAGCTGTAGGGGCTAACTCTCGCGCCACAGCTGTGGCAGCAGTCACTACCCCAGAGCGCCCGCCTGTGGTGCAGGCCATACCCGAGGTGTTTACCGCAGATGATAGTGTAACCATTGTTTTTGACGCTTTTGCCGCTGATACTGACGGCACTGCCGGGCTGGTTGGCGCCAGCAAGGTGTACTACCATAGCGGCGTAATACTTGAAGGCCCCGAAGGCACCACCTTTGAAAATGTAGTGGGCAATTGGGGGCAGGACGATGGCGTAGGGCAAATGCAGCCTGTGCCAGGCCAGGCAGATAAGTGGCAGATTACCCTGGTGCCACGCAGCTATTATAATGTACCCGATTCAGTGCCGGTTTACCGCCTGGGCATGGTATTTCGTGATGAAACCGGTACTAATGCCGGCAAAGGCGCTGGCGGAGCTGACCTGTTTATTGATGTAGCACAAACTGTGGCCCCTGCCGAGTGTGTAGCCCCAATAGGTGAGGTGGCTAGTAACGTAACAGACTCATCGGCTACCCTTACCTGGGCT
>CAZXTW010000194.1:0-9401 GCA_964643525.1 uncultured Roseivirgaceae bacterium | reverse complement strand
CCACAGCTAAATGTACAGTACAGTGCTGATACGGCAGCCCCGCTGCACAGCCCCCTGGGCACACTGGAAGATGGCCCCCTGTGGTCATTGGCCATTTATAAAGTAAATGACAATGAGCACCTGTTTTATTGGAGCCACCACCACATTATACTGGATGCCTGGAGCCTGAACAATTTCATGTATGAGTTTATTGCTGGCTATGCCGCCGCCAGGCAGGGCCACGACCTTACCCTGGCACCAATAAGCCCGTACGAAGCGTATATACAAAGTGTAAATGCCAGGCTGCTGCCCACCAGTAAAGACTTTTGGGGCCAGTACCTTGCTAATTATACCACACAGGCTGCCCTGCCGCAAACCAACGCCCAAACAGCCAGCCAGGCCTACCAGCTGGTGCGTAATGAGTTGGTGATTGATGCAACCCTGCTAAGCAGCCTGAGACAGCTGGCCAGCCACTGCCGGGTAACGCTCAATACGGTGTTCCAGGCAGCCTGGGGCCTGCTGCTGGCGCGGTATAATGACACCAATGATGTGGCGTTTGGGCGCGTAGTGGCCGACAGGCCCGCAGAGGTTACAGGCATTGAGCAAATGATTGGCCTGTTTATTAACACCCTGCCAACCAGAGTGCAGTTTAGCCCTGATATGGACGTGGCCGCGTTTTTAACCAAACTACAGGCAGAGGCGGCACAGGCCGTGCCCCATGAGCAGTACCCCCTGGCCCGCATACTGGAACTTACTGAGCTTGGTGAAAATGTTTTTGACAGCCTTGTTACGTTTGACAACACCACCACCAACCTGAACCTTGACAACACGCTACAGGTGGCCACGGTACATACAGAAATAGAAACACATTATAACCTGAGCATAACCGTACGGCTGGGCAATACCATGCAGGTGTGGTTTGACTACAACAGCAACCAGTATGAAGCGCGCACCATTGAAGCACTGGCAGCCCAGCTGAAGCAGGTGCTGAGCCAGTTTGCTACACAAAGCACCCTTAAGCTGGCCAATGTTGGCCTGTTTGGCCAGGAAGCAGCCAGCCAGCAGCTTGAAGCTTACCGCCAGCCGCTGGCAGTAGGGGGCATTGCGCCCATACAGCATACCCTGGCCAAAAGCTTTGAACAGCATCGCCAGCTGCCGGCCTGCGAGGTAAACAACTTCTCGTTTTCATTTAACGACCTTGAAAAGAAAGCCCTGATGGTGCAGGCCGCCATGCACGAGGCCAACATGCAACCAGGGCAAACCATTGGCATTTACTGCAAAGAGCGCACCTCTGTCATAGCCGCTATGCTGGCTGCGCTAAGCAGCAGGCTGGTATTTGTTTTTCTTGACCGGTCGTTGCCCACCAAACGCTTAAACCAAATGGTAGAGGAGGCCGACCTTGGGGTAATATTGACGGACCTCTCGCCAGAAGAAGTAACCATTACTACAGAAAGGGCGCTACAGTGGCTGTCAGTTTATGATGCCACCATGCGGCCTGGCACAGGCTTGTGGCAGCACGGGCCTTACCAGCCCAACGACCCGGCCTATGTATTCTTTACCTCAGGCTCTACCGGCAAGCCTAAAGCCATTTTAGGCAAAAGCGAGGGGCTGTGGCACTTTATACAGTGGGAGGCCGGCCTGCTTATCCCAAAACCGGGGGCCAGGTTTAGCCAATTGACCAATATAGGCTTTGATGCCATTTTAAGAGATGTACTGGTGCCCCTGTGTACTGGCGGGGTAATTTGTTTGCCGCCAGAAGGCATTGTGGGTACGCCCCTGCTGGCCGAGTGGGTAGAAGAAGCCAGAATTGAGTACATTCATTGCGTGCCCAGTATTTTTAAGATGATGCTGAATGACACGTTTGCACGTGAGCAGTTTGCCACATTAAAATGCGTGATGCTTTCTGGCGAAAAGGTACCGGCACAGGTTTTAAACAAGTGGTACCAGGTAATGGACAACCACACCGTGCTGTACAATTTTTACGGTGCCACTGAAACCACCATGATTAAGGGCTTTAAGGCAATTACCCCAGCCGATGCCCAACGGGGTTTTGTGCCTGTAAAGGCTATGGAGGGGTGCCAGTTTGTATTGCTAAACAGCCAGATGGGCCTGGTACCCACCGGGGCCATTGGCGAAATATATGTGCGAACCCCCTATGCCTCGTACGGTTACCTGGGGCAGGAAGCCCTGACGCAACAGGTGTTTGTGCCCAGCCCGTTTGATGCCCAAGAGCGCATTTATAAAACCGGCGATCTGGGCAGGCTGCACCACAACGGCTACCTTGAAGTACTGGGCCGCAAAGACCGGCAGGTAAAGCTGGCCGGTGTGCGGGTAGAGCCTGACGAGGTTGGCTCGGTACTACTGGCCCATGCTGATGTAACTGACGCCTGGGTGGCCATTGTTGGCGAGGCAGAAGACCAGGCCCTGTGCGCCTACGTGCAGGCAGCGCCAACCCTTACACATGAAGGGGTTGATGCCTACCTGCAAAACCTGCTGCCCCAGACCATGGTACCCAACCAGGTGGTATTTGTTGACCAGATACCCAGGCTGCCCAATGGTAAAATTGACGCCAAAGCACTGCCCGAGCCACCTGAGGCCGAGTGTGAAGCCATTGCACAGCCCACCAGCGACAGAGAAAGAGAAATAGCCGAGATGTGGGCCAATATACTAAATGCTGACGTGGCCAAAATCAGTGTTGACCAAAGCCTGTTTTATATGGGGGGCAATTCATTAAAAATACTGTCACTGATACAGCTTATGAACAGAAAGTACGGCATCAGGCTATCATTACAAAGCATATTTAAGCTGCACAATATTCAAAAAATAGCCAGCTATATTGATGCCGAGGTACAATTGAGCCAGGAAGCTGATGATTACGAGGAGGTGTCATTATGATGAAGATAGCAGCGTTTATTGACCACCTGAAGACCAACCACGGCGTTACTTTGCGTTATGACGGCAAGGCACTGAAGGTTGGCGGGGCCAAAGGGGTGGTGCAGGGCGAGCTGCTGCAACAGCTCAAAGCCAGAAAGGCCGAGTTGGTTGACTACCTTGAAGACAAAGCCACTGAACAGGCCCCTATTGCCCAGGCGGCATATGCGGCCCACGGGCCGGTATCGTCAGCGCAAAAGCGGCTGTACTTTCTGCAGCAACTGCACCCACAATCAACCGTATACAACCTGCCGCAGGCCGTGCGGTTTGGGCAAAACCTTGACCAGCAGCAGCTGCTTAAGGCCCTACAGGGCGTAGTAAACCGGCATGAGGCCTTAAGAACTGTATTTTACATGCAAGACCTTGAGGTTAAGCAACAGTTTTTACCTGAGGTGCCCGTTGCGCTAGAGCAGTATGAAGTTGGCACAGAAGGCCTGGCCAAAAGCCTGCAGGCGGCCATACGGCCGTTTAACCTGCAAGAGGGGCCCCTGTTTAGGTTTATGTTGTTTAAGCAGGCCGGCCAGGGCACAGTGCTGTTTGTTGACCTGCACCATATTATTGCCGACGGTGTATCACAGCAAGTGCTGCTGCATGACTTTCTGGCCCTGTACCTGGGCAAAACACTGCCCCCCCTGCCCTGCCGTTACCTTGACTATGTAAACTGGCAGGCCAATAAAGAAGGCAGAGCCTATTTAAAAGAGTACTGGACTGAAGAATTTGCTGACCTGGCAGAACCGTTTGCGCTCAATACAGACCATGCCCGGCCCGCTGCCAGTGAGCAGCCCGGCCAGCAGTTGCAGTTTACTATTGATGCCCCCCTAACGCAAAAGCTTACAGCCCTGGCCAACCAACAAGGGGCCACTATGTTTTCAGTGCTGTTAAGCGCCTACTTTTTGCTGCTGCATAAAATTACGGGCAAACAGGATGTGGTGCTGGGCATACCCGTTATGGGCCGTGAGCACAACGACCTGAAGCCCCTGGTGGGCATGTTTGTAAATGCCATACCGGTGCGGTTTGAGGTAGAGCCCAACCAAAGCGTGGCCCATATGCTGGCAGGTGTGCAGGCCAAGGTGTTAGACCTGCTGAATTACCAGGCTTACCCATTTGAAGCACTGATTAATGACCTGAAGCTTACCCGCGATACCAGCCGCAACCCCCTGTATGATGTGTTTTTTGCCTACCACGATTATGAAGACAGGCCGCTGGCCATGGAGCACCTGGACCTGGCGCCTGTAGCCATACCCAGCCGTGCGGCAAAGTTTGACCTTTCAATGATTATCAGGCAGCAGGCAGGTGGCCTGCAGGTTGAGTTTGAGTATGCCAGTGCCCTGTTTAACCCTGATACCATTGGCCGGTTTAAAAGCTTTTTTGTACAGTTGCTACACCAGCTGGTAGCCAATGAGGCCACTGCCGTTGCAGCGCTAGATTTTGTGCCCAAAGCTGAAAAAGCCCTGGTAGCAGGTTTTAATACCTGCCAGCAGCCCCAACAAAGCAACCAAACCCTGGTGCAGGTATTTCGCAACCAGGTGGCGCAAACACCCCGGCAAACGGCACTGCGCATGGCGGGCCAGACGGTTGACTTCAAAGCCTACGACCAGATGTCTGACCAGGTGGCCCATTACCTGGCCGGGCAGTGCCACATACAGAAAGGCGACCCTGTGGGTGTGCTGCTTACACGTGAGCTGCAGCTGCTGCCAGTCATATTTGGTATTTTAAAGGCCGGTGCTGTGTATGTACCTATTGACCCGGCCTTTCCTAAGCAGCGTGTGTTAGCTATTGTTGATGACACCCAAATGAAAGTGTTCATTAGCAGAAAACACCTGGCTGCCCCACTGCAGTTAACGCAACCTGAACTGGTTGACCTTGACAGCCAGTGGGCTAAAATGCTACAGGCAGAAAAGAAGCACGCTTTGCCTGAGCCTGCCCCTGAAGACCTTGCCTATATTATTTTCACCTCGGGCTCAACCGGGCGGCCCAAGGGCGTTATGATTGAGCACCACAGTGTGGTGAACCGCATAGCCTGGATGCAGCAACAGTACCCCATAACTGCCCAGGATGTGATACTGCAAAAAACGCCGCTGGTGTTTGATGTATCAGTCTGGGAGCTGTTCTGGGGGGTATTTACCGGCGCCACGTTAGAGCTGCTGCCCCCAGGCGGCGAAAAAGAGCCTGAAACCCTGATTAACTGCATTGAGCAAGGGGGTGTAACCACCATGCACTTTGTACCCTCTATGCTTGACGGCTTTCTGGCCTATACCAACAACAGCCACCTTGAGCAGGTAAAAACCCTGAAGCAGGTATTTGTTAGTGGCGAAGCCCTGAAGCTGGGCCAGGTACAGCAGTTTAAAAAGTTATTAAACCAATACAATGGCACCCGCCTTATTAACCTGTATGGCCCCACCGAAGCCACGGTTGATGTAAGCTATTACGAATGCCAGTTTGATGAAACACAACACCCGCCCATTGGCCAACCCATTGCCAACACGCAACTGTATGTTTTAGACAGCCACCACCAGGTACTGCCGGTGGGCGTGCCTGGTGAGTTATACATTGGCGGCGTTGGGGTAGCCAGAGGTTATATTGCCAGAGAAGACCTAACCAATGAGCGGTTTGTACCCAACCCTTTTACAGGTGAAGGTAAGATGTACAAAACCGGCGACCTTGCCAGGTGGCGTGCAGACGGCAATATTATTTACCTGGGCCGCATTGACAGCCAGGTAAAAATAAGGGGCTATAGAATAGAGCCCTTAGAGGTAGAGGCCCACCTGGACCAGCACCACGAAGTAGAAAAATCTATTGTACTGGTGAAAGAAGTAAACGGCAGCCCCACCCTGGTGGCATATGTGCTTGCAGCAGGAGATGCTGTAACTGCTAACCTCAAAGCCTATCTGGGCCAAAAGGTGCCTGCCTATATGGTGCCCACCTTTATAGTGCCTATTGATGAGGTGCCCCTGACTACCAACGGTAAGCTGAACCGCGCCCTACTGCCCGAGCCAGCCATGACCAAAAGCAGCGTGCCCCCACAAACAGCCAATGAAAAGCTGGTGGCCCACGTTTGGGAAGCAGTGCTGGGCCTTACTGACCTGGGCATAGATGATAACTTTTTTGCCCTGGGGGGCGACAGCATTAAGTCAATTCAAATTGGCGCCCGGCTAAAAGCCGCCGGCTACCATGTAACCGTGCAGGATGTGTTTACGCACCAAACCATTGGCTCCCTGGCCCAGAACCTGCAAAAGGTTGAGCGGCAAATTGAGCAGGGCACCATTACGGGGCACGCTGCCGTAACACCCATACAGGCCTGGTTTATGGCCAGCACCGTTAACCAGGCACACTTTAACCAGTCGGTTGTGCTTGAGTTTGCCACAGAGGTAAGTGCTACTACCATCCGCAGGCTTTTCAACCAGCTGAGCCACCACCACGATGCCCTGAGAATGGTGATGTGCCCTGTTGATGGCCAGCCGCAATTAGAAAATTTACCCAGGCTGGCCTTACCAGCCATGGCCACCTACGCCCTGGGTAAAGAAAACCACGCAGCCATTGAGCAGGTGGCACAACAACTGAATGAAAGCATTGACCTGGCAGCGGGGCCCCTGTTCCGTCTGGCTTATTTTGACTGTGGCAGCCACAACAAACTGCTGGTGGTGGTACACCACCTGGTGGTTGATGGCGTATCGTGGCGGGTTTTGTTAGAAGACCTGGCGAGCCTGATGCAACAGCCAGCACATTTGGCCAGCCCTGAGCTACCTGCAAAAACGGAGCCCTTCCTGAACTGGCCGGCCCACCTGGCTGCTTACCAGCAAACCCAGCCCTACCAGCAGGCAGCCGCTTTTTGGGAAAACCATGCCAAAAGGCAGCCTGCCCTGCTGAGGCCAGACCTTAAAGCAGTCAAAACCCTGAGCAGCGAGGCATTAAAATACAGCTTTGAAATACCCCAAGCTGTAACCAGTAGCTTACTAACCGGAGCAAACCGGCCCTTTGGCACACAAATCAATGATTTAATTGTGGTGGCGCTGCTGCGTGCAGTGGGCCAGCTGGGGTATGAGCATATTGGCATAGATATGGAAGGCCACGGCAGGCAGCTGCCGGGCAGTACCATTGACGTGAGCAGAACGGTAGGTTGGTTTACGGTGCTGTACCCGGTGCACTTCCGCACCAGCAGCACCTCATTAGGCCAACTGATTAAGCATACCAAAGAGGCCGTTAGGCAAACGCCCAACCAGGGCTTTGACTTTTTGTTGTGGTGCCAGCAACACAGCCAGTACAGCTTTGCGCAGCTAAAAAGCTCCATCCTGTTTAATTACCTGGGCAACCTTGATGTTGACCTGGCCGATAAACCCTTTGACGTTTCTACACAGGCATACGGGCAGGTAAAAGCAGGCAACGAGCCGCTGTTGTATGATTGGGATGTTTCAGGCTTTATTGCCCAGGGTAAGCTACAGCTAACCCTTACGGCCAGTAAAGCCTATGCACCCCAGACAATAGAAAGCCTGATTGAGCAGTTTAAAGCCAACCTGCATGAAATTAATGAGCATTGCTTAAACACAGGCAGCGTTACGCTTACACCGTCAGCCCTGACGCAGACAACCCTGCCTGTTGAACTGGCAGACAGCCTGCAGGCAAATGAAGCCATTACAGATGTGTACCCGCTAGCCCCCATGCAAAACGGGCTGCTGTTCCACACCCTGCAAGGCACTGACCATGCCAGCTACCAGGGCTATAACAGAAGTGTGGTAACCGGCACATTAGATATTGACGTACTGCGCAAAAGCCTGATAGCCCTGACCGAACGGCATGATATATTAAGAACGGCCATCAGGCCGCATTTGTGGGAGCAGCCCCTGCAGGTGGTTAGAAAAAAGGCGGCCATTTCATTTACCTACCATGATGTAAGCGATAAAACTGAAGTTGAGTGCCACCAGCTGATTGATGAGGCACTGCTGGCCTTTGAGCAGCAGGGCTGGGACCTTGAGCATGCCCCACCCCTGTGCCTGGATGTGTACCAAACCGGTACGCACCGCTTTGAGTTTTTGTGGCGCCACCACCACATTTATTTTGACGGTTGGGGCATTAACACCCTGGTAAAAGAATTTCGTGAAATTTACGAGGCCCAAATCCGTGGGGTAAAACCCAACCTGGGCCAAAGCGTTGGCTACAGCCGGTACATTGCCTGGTTAATGCAGCAGCAAACTGAGGTGGGCCTGCAAAGGTGGCAGGCCTACCTTGAAGGGTTTAATGAACTCACTACGCTACCACGCGGCATTAACAGCAACCATAACCGCAGCAACAACCAGCCTGCACCTGCCAAAGTATTTAATACCATTGCGCACAGGCTGCCGCCTGCCCTTGAAGGCAACTACCAGGCCTTTTGTGCGCAGCAGGGCATTACCCTCAATACGCTTGTACAGCTGGCATGGGCCATGACCCTGAGTCAGTTTAACAGCACTACTGATGTAGTGTTTGGCTCGGTTGTTTCTGGGCGCCCACCACAGCTTAACGGCATTGAAAACATAACCGGCCTGTTTATTAATACAGTACCGGTGCGGGCTACATGGCAGCAAAATCAGCCTGTGGCAGAGGTGCTTAAGCAGTTGCAGCAGGCCACGCTAGATATGACGGCCTACCACTACCTGTCATTGGCTGATATACAGCAGGCTGCCGATACTGGGGGTAACCTGTTTGACCACCTGCTGATTGTAGAGAATTTTCCTATTGAGCAGGCTACTGATGGCTCAGGCACATTCAATATTGTGTCGTCACAATCAAAAATGGATAACCATTATGACCTGAGCCTGAAAGTGGTATTGCAGGGCAGCATTGATTTTGAGCTGCTGTACAATACAACTTGCTATGAGCAAGCCCTTGCAGCGCAGGTGCTGCAAATATTCTTAAACACCATTGAGCAAATTGTGGCCCGGCCCAACCAGGAAGCCAGGGCCATTGACTGGCCTGATGCAGCCACCCACCAACTGCTTAAAGAAACCTACAGCCAGAACCTGAGCCAGGGCTGGCAGTTTGTGCCGGTACAAAGCCTGCTAACCAACAGCATGGCCCAACACCCGGCACTGGTGGCCATAGCTACCGAAGGTGGCGAATGGACCTATGCCCAGCTTGAAGGCTACAGCCATGCCATTATGCGGCAATTGCTGCAAGCAGGTGCTGTAAAAGGTGATTTTGTGGGCATTCACTGTGATGACCGCCGCTACTTTATAGCCTCAATGATAGCCGTACTGCGCCTGGGTGGTGTATTTGTACCAATAGAAGTTGGGCTGCCCGAAGCCCGGATTGAGGCCATGCTTGAACAGGCCACACCTGCATTTATGCTAACAGATGTGGCCCTGGCCCCTACCCTGGCCAGCCACCTGGGCCAAAATACCAGGCTGGTTGAGGTTGGCGCCATTACTTGTGAAACAGCCCCGGCAATACCTTATGACCTTACGTTTGAAGCAGCAGACGCCTGCTATGTGTACTTCACTTCAGGCTCTACCGGCAAG
>CAZXTW010000193.1:0-9416 GCA_964643525.1 uncultured Roseivirgaceae bacterium | reverse complement strand
TCAAATAATGATACTGCAAATTTGAAAACTGTCAGATTAAATACTAACTAATACAGTTAAATACCTTTTTGCCGGTTGGTGATCGGCTCTGCCTTGAGTAATTTTTATCTTGTAAGGCTATAATTTGCGTTTACAGGCCCTGGTATTCACTTAGCTTATAGCATTATACTATAGTTCAGGCGTTACAAATCGGTCACTTTTTGTTATCTTTCGGCAAATATGATGGTAACTATGCATTCTCTTCTTTCGTCTTTCCTAGCCTTTGTTTGTCTGTTAGGAATTTTTGCCTGCACAACAGAGTCGCCCCAGCCTGGCAGTATTCCTGACCATTTTACCAGTGGTATTGAATTGGCTGCCAGCCAGAAAGAGGCGGCTATGGGTCATGCCAGGGCACATATCATTAATGCGGTACAGCAGGGCAATGAGCGAGAAGAGATTAGGGGCCACCAGCTGATTGCCTATATTGAATATTCCAGCAAAGATTATATGGCCTCTTTTGCTGCCATGGCTAACGCGTATAGCCTTGCCGGAGAGTACGGCTCTGATGAGTTCACGGTTTACCAGTTTACTTCTATGGGCATTGCTGCCTTTCTAATGGGTGCCAATGAGGCTTCAGCAGTATATTTTACCAGAGCGGTGAAAGCCTACAACAACACCCCAAGGGCAAAAGACCGGAATTATGCTGGCAGGGCATTGTTGTATCAAGCAGATTTAATGGGGCAAGATAATCCGGCTTCAGAACAATTGTACCAACAGTCATTAGAACTGCTCAGTGACGCTAAGCTAAGGGCAACAGCTTATTTCAGGCTGGCTCGAATCAGCATTGGCCGCAAAGCCTTTGACAGTGCCCTCACTCTAATTCAAGAAGGGCTCAAAGAAGAGGACAGCAGGGACACTCGGTTTATGGCCAATTACCTGACCTTCAGAGTAGAATGGTTTAATGGGCAAATCAAAAGTGCTCAGGCCACGGCTGAACATATGCTTGGTAGTGTATCTAGATATACACCAGAGCAACAATTTAAGTATTTCGCTTGTATTGGTGAATTCAATATCAGTCAGGGTAAAAATACCTTAGCGGTTGACAGCTTTCTGAAGGCATGGGATGCAGGTTATTCTAACCCGGCCAGAATGTTAGAGTTGGCTGATGATTTGTTGCCGCACCTGAATGAGCACCCTAGAAAACAGGAAGTACTTGCAAAGAGGCAAGCCATAGAAGAGAAGCAAACTGAGGATATGAAGCAAGTCAATTCAAAGTCTGTTGCCCAGGTACTTCATGAGAAGTTTTTTCAGGCAGAGCAGCGCGCTTTGCAGGCCCGTACCAACCAGGCCAGCAACAGGTGGTTTTATATATCTGTTGCCCTGGGGCTTTTATTGTTGGCCAGCTTTTTTCTGCACCTCTACCTGAAAAGACTGGCTATACAAAAAACAATTGAAAATGAAAATGAAGCCGCTTTAGAAATTATTAGAGACCTTTCTAAACGTGCAGGCAGAACTAAATAATGATGCTCATGAATAATTTAAAAGAACACCAGTTACGAGAGACTGAATTGATTAGAGGCGGATGTTGTAACTACCCTTCATCAGACCCTGAAATACCCCCACCACCCACCAATAATTCTACACAGAGTGGAGGGTAGGTATTGAAGGTTGCTATTGATGCAAACCCTTGCGCATAAACAGTTACGTACTGACATAGTACGGAACAGGGTATTGTTAATCAGCGCTTAAAAAGTAATAGTGATTACTTCACGATAATGTAGTTAGCCAGGTAACCAAGACAAATTAACCTAAACGTATATTAAAAATTGTTAGCCCGAAAAAATCAGGGCAGTGTAAAAGAATGCCAAGTAAAGTCCGTAGATACTCAGCCAGAGGAGGAGTGTTTTCTTGTCCGGTAGCTTTCTGAATAGAAGTCACGATTATGAAGCCACGAGTACAAATATAATTACCCGCTCGACTATAATAATATATCATGCTTGATACACATCTTTTTGCAAAGGGTGTTATAGGGTGTCGTTCATAGATCAATCATCTTAAAGTAATGGCCAGAGCCAGTCTGGTACTTAAAAATAGCTGTATAAAGCAAATAGCTTGTCCATAGCAATATATAAAAGCCTACTATTATTTGAAATTTATTCTCCCTGTTGCATACTGAATGGGCTGGTAATTCTATTTGACTGTATTTACAACTAAAAAGTAGGTGAATGCTTAAGAGTTCAGCAGTTTTTAGTTTTCCTGAACTGTATAATTCAAGGGGTGAAAGGGTAATTTTTACCGTGAACACCGCTGTGCTCAACCTAATTGGGGCTTTTTACTAAGGCATATAAACTTATATGCTTCAAGTGCTTAAACTAATGCTGACTTCTACATAATTCTGGCTATTCAAACAAAAACCCATAGTGATCCTATGTATTTTCTAAAAAATAACCATTGGTTATGTTGGAGAACAAATAACCGCTGGTTATATTTGAAGCACCTAACAAGAATCATTAACCAAAATCCAAATGAGAAGACTAACAATTCTAAATCGCCATAGTAATTTGATGGTAGCCATCAGTGCTTTGGCTGAAAATCAGTCATTAAAAAAACGGGGTGTAATACCGGGAAAACATAGCCCGTAGGCTAATACGACAAAACAAGGGTTAAACACACTTTTTGTGTCGTTACGCTTAATTGTAAGCGACACATAATTTAAAAAAATAGTCCGAAAATCATGTTTCTTGCATTTGTATGATCCTACATCCTTAAATGTACTTGACTATTACCTTAAATTCATGAATGTTGGTCGTTTTGTGCCGGCATTTAGTGCTATCCACTACTTATAAAGACAGCGATTATAGCACAAAGGGCGGAGCCGAAAAGCCACAATAGAGTAGGCAATAAAAAAATGAACAAAAAATAAAATGAAGACTCACATTATAAATATCACAGCTAACATGGCTTCAAGGCTAAGTCAATTGGCATTAAGAAACATATACTATGACCAAAAATACAGCGAACATCATCTTTAAAAAGCTTTATGCTCTGGTTGATAAGAGTAAAGACTTTAAACCTGAGGAAAAAGCGTTAACATTTAAATTATTAAAAGAATTTGAAGACCTTATAGGCCGAAAAGGAGCCAAGGTTGAATTGAATGTTTTTAAGTGGGTGAAACTGTACTTAGATTTGCATGTAGAAATAAAATCGCCCATTTCAAAACTAGGCAGTGTAGCCAAGGTTTTAACTTCGCTACAAAACTTAATAAATAATGAAGAAGAGGAAGACCCATGATCATTTCAGAAACCATTAAGATGATCAGGGAAGAACTAGGATTGAAGCAACACGAACTGGCATCTAAGGCAGGGGTATCACAGGTATTGATATCAACCATTGAATCAGGAAAGAAAAAACCCTCAATGGATACCTTGAAAGCAATTGCAGCAGCGTTTGGCATAAGTTATGCAGAGCTTATGCTTAGATGTTATGAAGATGATGAACTGGGCCCTAATGGTTCAGAAATGAAAGATGAGATGCTGGCACTTTTTGCCAAACAACGTAAGGAAGTAGAAGCATTTTATGCACAATCTTAGTAATTCTACCCTGATCACGATTCAACTAACAATAGCATACTTTCGACATGTTCGAAAAGTGTAGTTAAAGATATTGATAAAGCAATTATTAAAATTGCTAACCGAATATAGGAGGTTGTGGCCTAAGTACAATTGATAAAGGTTAAGTTCGGTTTACAGCCGGTTGCCATACTTACCCTTTATTAGTAGTTGTATTGGCTAAATAGACTATACCGCCAAATCTGGAACTTTACCATGAAGCAAACGGCAAACACCAACTTTCAGGAGGCAGCTTTTATGCAAGAGCGCTGGCTACAGACTGCCCTGAAAACTTTAGAGACCGCCAACCTGACTGCTGACCAACGCATGCAGTTGGAGTTGGATATTGCCTACCAGGTGAGTTACGAAGACGGTTTGCTCACTAAAGGCAGAAAAGAGGGTAGAAAAGAGGGAATAGCAGAAGGAGAAGCTAAAGGCAGCGAAAAAGGGGTTGTGGCTATGCTGAAAAGCGGCAAATTGACTACCGGTGAAGTTGCCTCGCTGATGCAGATGCCCATTGCACAGGTAGAAGCAGTTAAAGCAAAGTATGGCTTATAGCCCTGCTTGAAAATGCTATTGCTACCAGTTTTGACGTACCATTTGAGCAAGTGCTTGAAATAAAACTCAAAGAATTTTTATAAGGGCGGGCATGGTGCCCGCCCTTTGGTTTTGTTGGCTGGTTATTTTTGAATTGCCTTGAGTTGTTGCTTCAGGGCATCAATTTCTTTTTGCTGGGCCTGTAGCTGCGTGTTTTGTGTTTGCAGTTGCTCATTCTGGTCAATGAGGTACAGGGTAAGCTCTTCTACTTTTTGCAGCAGGGTGGCATTCATTTCAGCCAGGTTTACGCCTTCTTCAGCCACTTGTTTGGCAGAGGGTACTTCTGGCAGGTGGCTGTTGGCCTCTACAAAGGTGGCTACTTCAGTTAAGGGGCGCAGGTTGTATTCTGGGGCAAATACATAGTCGGGCCAAACTGATTCGCTTTCAATGGCTACTACAATTTTTTCCGTTAAGATGCCATCTTCAACGTACAGGCGGAAGTCGCGGATTTCAGCATTTTCAGTCCCAATAAATACTTCACCCCGGTTGTTGATGCGCATTTGCTCATTGAGCACGCCTGCGTTGCTGGTATAGAATTTCAGGTTGCCCTTTCGGCCAGTGGTACTGTGCATGCCCCCACTAATGCGGGCCATCACGAACTCGGTGGTGCCGGGCTCATCAAAATCGTCATTGGCCAGGTCAATGCGGGCTACGTCACAGGTGAGGCACTCATTGCGCTTGCCTAATATTTTAATGCTGGCATCACCCGCTGAGGTGCTTGAGTTTTCAAAAATAGCGGTGGTGGCCTCAGCAGTAGCTACATGTAGCCTGGCGTCAGGGGCATCATCACCAATGCCCATAAACCCAGTGGCATTCAAGATAGTGGCCCGGGTGGTTCCGTCGGTTTGCAGCTGCAGGTTAGTGGTACTGTAGGCACTGAAATGGCCGGTACCAGCATAAATGGGTTTGTTCAGGTAGAACTTCTCCATATCTGTATTGATATGGGCCCAGCTGCTGTTGCGCGGCCCAACGTCAATGTACCCATGGCTGGATTGAATGCGCAGGGCACCGCCCGACTGGTTGCCGCGAATCTCGCCATTTACATGAAGGGTAGCCAGCGGGTTTACCTGGCCTATGCCCACGTTGCCACTGCCGCTCAGGATGGTAAGCCTGTTGGTATTGTCGGTTTGCAGGTTCAGGTTGTCTGAGGTGTGTGCGCCATATATACCGTTATCTACCACCAAGGGTTTGTCAAAGTAGTACTTGGCCCGGTCAGTATAAAAGTGCATAAAGCTGGTGTTTTTAGGCCCTACATCAACATAACCACTGCTGGACTGGATGCGCAGGGCACCGCCCGACTGGTTGCCGCGAATTTCGCCATTTACATGTAGGGTGGCCAGGGGGTTAGATTGGCCAATGCCCACTTTGCCGTCACTGGTAATGCGCATTCTTTCACTTAGCACGCCATTAAAGCCTGTAGAAAACCGCATATAACCATGCTCAAGGTCGCCCCCATTGGTACCGGCACCAATGCGCGCCATGTTGTAGGTGGTGGCTACGTCATGGTCGTAATTAGCCAGGTCAATAAAGGCTGTTTGGCATGTGTTGCAGTCATTGCGTTTGCCAATGATTTTGATGGAGGCATTGCCCCCGGTTGTAAGGCTGTTTTCAACCAGTAGTTGGTTATCACTACTACCTTGAATGTGCAGCATGGCTGCAGGTGCCTGCGTGCCAATACCTACCTGCCGGGTAATGTTGCTGGGGTATACGTACGAGCCATCGTCGGTCCATACCTGCCCATGTGCCCAAAAAGTAAGTAGTAAAAGTGGTATTAAAATGAGCTTTTTCATGGTTGTATTTTATTTATTCTTTTTCTCCAATTATTTGTACTGAGTTTCCGAGTACGTCTCTATTATTATATAGTGACTTTAAATATTCAAAAGAAGGTGCAAACCCACCATTTAAACCATAAGCCTGTTGAGCCTGGGCCGGGGTCATACCATTATTTATTGCATTTCCTTTATATAGCCTAGATATTCTAGCGGCGTAATCTTCTACCTCCATAAGAAATTGTGACTGCTGGCTCAAGGAAACTGTTCCATTAAAAAACGCTTCCCGAAATTGATCAAACCCGTCATAATTAAATTCCTTGTTGAGCCCTTCCATTGCTTTGGCAATTTTTGCTTCCACTTCAATTTCCAATGAGCTTGGCCTATTATCTCCATAAAAGAGTTGTTGTCCTGCATGGAAAACCTCTTCAAATATTGTAGACTTATTTTTATAGCCCCGTATATCTCTAGTAGAACTATAATTGAGGTTAATAATGAATGGGTCATCTTCTGTTCCTTCATGCCACGGTTCAAAAGAGCCCCAGGTATCGCTAATGGCTTGACTCTCTCTCATACTTTCTGTGACACCACCTGCAGAAATTTCATTTTCCTTAAACTTGAAATAACTAGTTGAGCTTTGAAGTTGATTGTATACTTGGTTGTAGACTTGAGAGCTACTTTGCATTTGTAGATTAACTTTTTCAAAACTTTCGCCGTGGTCTTCTCTAAAGCCACGATAGTCTTTATAAAACCCCCAAAGATATGTTACATAGTAAGGCAGTATGACTTCCCCGTCAGGATCTAAATAGAAAATGGGGTTATTCCCGGCATATGTGTATGGTGATATATCAGGGAATAGGTAAAACTTAGGATCTGTAGATGGTGTTCGCCCAATTCTGGCATCATATAATCTAGCCCCCATATTGTAGGTACTACTTTCTCCATATAACTCATCGTCTTTTTCATGACCTGTAAACCCATACCTGTAACTTTCTGAATTGGTATATTTTAAAGTTGGTAAAGTGAGCCCAAAAGGATAGTAATGAGTATAATTAAGAATGTCAGCCCTAAAGTTGGTGAGGGTGGCCCCGTCAACATCACTCAGTTTACGATCACTGGCTATCGCTCGTACGTTGCCCAAATGGTCAGTTAGTTCGTATTGTTTATGGTCAAGCAACCTACTTACAAAGACACCCTGCTCAGGATTTTGAATGGCGTTGTAGTGCCCGGTAGTGACAGAAAACAACTCGCCGCTGGTGGCTGTGTAACTGAAGCCATTTTCAAAACGGAGAATAGACCCCTGAGCAACATGATAATCAACATTAGCATAAGTAGTTACTGCTTGCTCAGTAGTAACCACCTCAGTACCTTCTCTCAGGTTATTTAGCTGTACTGTACCCAACCTTTTAGACCCATATAAGGTGAGTTCATCTAGTTCTATCTGATTAGCCGCACCCTCTTTTTTATATGTGGCCAGGGTATTGCCCTGCCCATCACGTACATAGTAGGTAGTGTTAGTAATGCCACCAGAAGTAGTTAGCTTTTTAATGGTACGGTTACCAGCAGCATCATACAAAAAGCTGGTGCCAGAGCCATCCATTTTACTGGTGCTGGCCACCTTACCATTATCTAACCAATTGATGGTTAGGTCTTCAGACCTGTCTTTAGTCAGGTTGCCAATAGCGTCGTAATCGTAATTGCCAGGCAGCTGATTATCAAAGTCAAAATCTTTTACATTATGCGCCCGCCCATCACTAACATAGCCTAGTTTGTTTTTATTGTTGACATCATAGTTGTAGGTTAACTCATCAAACAGGGCCCCATTTTCGTCACGGCGGGTAAGGGTTTGCAGGTTGCCGTTGCCATCATATGAGTAAGTGGTGTTGTAAGCCGTATTACCAGCGGCATTGATAGATGCGGTAAGGCGGTTTAAACCATCATAGGTGTACTGATTGCCCAAACCCAGCCATTGGCCATTCTGGTCTTGATACCCCTGCTGCCAGGCACTGATGTTGCCATTGTATAAGCTTTTACCGGCAATTGCCTGGGTGCGCCCGGTAGTGTTGTAATCATTACGCACAAAGTCATTTGTGTGGTAATTGAGAGTATAAGCGTAAGCATCTTTGGCAATGGTACCAGAGGTAGCTTGGCTTTTGGGGTCATTGACAGCCTTAATCCAACCGTTAATGGTATAAGTGTAGTTTTGGGCCTGTACCTGATCTTCACCTAAAATGGTTTGTTTTAGCAAACCATGGTTGTAATAGCTGTAATCAGCATCATTGTCCCACAAGTAACCATCGGCAGAGGTGTAAACGCTTTGAATGCGCCCATCAGCATCGTATTTGTATTTGTGAAAAAACTGATCGGCATTGCCTTTGTTGTAGCTTAGCTGGTTTACCCGGCCAGAAAGCAGGTCGTAATTGTATTCAATGGTTTTTTGGCCCAGCTCAGGGATATCCTGCACCAACCATTGCACATTGCCATAGTGGTCATAACTGTAGATTGTGGTTACCTGGTCAGTTAGGGTACTGAGGTTGCCATCTACATCACTAATAGAATAACTCACTCTATTGCGCAGTGCCTGTTGCTGGTACCCATCAGGCAAAGTACCACTAAAAGCACTATTATAGGTTGTTACCACCCTTTGTGTACCAGGACTGGGCCAGGTAAGACTATTTAAGTTGCTTACCAAAGTAGCCTCGTTAAAGCCGCTGGCCTGGCCACTTTCTATTACGCGCCCAAGCGCATCGTAATGTATATAGCTAAAGGTGCCATCAACAGCCTGGTTGGCATCTTGACTAAACCGAAGCTGCTCAACATCATTGTGCCAGAAGCGGGCTATGCCGCCGTCGGGTGATTGTTGCTGTACCAAGAGGCCAAGGTTGTTGTATTGGTAGGTGGTGGCCATGGTGTGGCTGGGCAGGCTTGAGCGGGCTGCTTCAAGCTGGGCCTCGGTGCTTACATCTAACAGGGCTACGCCCTCTGGCGGGATGGTTTTAATGAGGTTGCCACTGAGGTCATGGTAATATAAGGTATAGTGGTACTGGGGCAGGTCGTAGCTTAAGGTATAAGCTTCAGTGTACAGGTTTTCATCCAGGCAGGTGTTCTGGTAGGTGGCCTGCTGCTGCTCGTGCACCTCTGCCAGGGCCTGCTGCTTTTGCGCCCGTAGGCTGGCCAGTACCGTATTGGCACTTTCTTCCTTACAATCGGCCGCTTCGGGGGCGTAGGTGTATTCAAAGCCCGCCGGGATGTCAAACTCGTATTCGTCTTTATCAGTAAAGCGGAAGCACAGCTTCCAATCTGAGGCGCAGTAGGTAAGCTCGGGCCCATAGTTAAAGGTGTATTTGGCCAGGTATGCATCCGCTTCATCCCCATCCCAGTTAATCATTTTGGTGTTGCTGGTTGGGTCAAAATCAACATTGCCCAGAAAGGTGCCAAAGGCAAAGAGCCCATCGGCCGCCCA
>CAZXTW010000192.1:0-9416 GCA_964643525.1 uncultured Roseivirgaceae bacterium | reverse complement strand
TGCCTGGCAAACCGAAACAGCTCTTCAAACTGGTCAACAAATAAAAAGAAGTTGGTATCGCCCCCCTGCAGTACAGGTTTAATCACAGCAAGTATGGCGTCAATGCCTGTTTCGTTTATTTGCTGGTAAAGGTGGGTGGCTGTACCCCTATCAGGGTGGCCTGGCTGTATTGAGTCAGTAATTGTGCTGGCCAGGTTGAATAAGGGGTTTTGGCCGGGGGTCATTGACTGGATGATCCAGCCGTGCCTTTGGGCCACCAGGTAGCCTGCCCTGAGCCTGGGAATGAGGCCCGCCCTGATCAGGGAGCTTTTACCACTGCCTGAGCTGCCTACTACGGCAAGAAAATGGTGGTATTGCAGGCGCTCTAACAGTTCAATTATTTGGTGTTGCCGGCCAAAGAAAAACAGACTGTCGTTGCTGTTGAACGGCCTTAAGCCCACATAGGGGTTTGTGATGGTTGTCATGTGTGCGATGCTTTGATGGCAGTGATCAAGTGTTGCAGGTTATTTTTTTTAATGGTGGTACAATCGCTATTGTCCAGCACATCAACTTTTAAAAACCGTTGCCTGAATGTGATATCGCCGGGGTTTTTCCTTTCAGGGAAAAGCAGTATAAAAATGGCCTCTACGGGCAGGTTGTCGGTAATGATGAGTTGTAGTATGGCTTTGACGCGTTCTTCAACCCATTCTTTGGTTACTTTACCGTAAAAGAAAACCAAGGTGCTTACCTGGTTTACACGCTCGGCCAGCAGGCTTAAGTTTTTGCGTGGGTCATCTTCCTGCGGGTTGATGTAAGGCTGTATTTTGTTGGCTAATAGTTGTTTGCTTAGTTCCAGGGCATCTAGCTGGTCAATAAAGTGTGTGTCAATGAGTACCTTCAGGTTAGATAATGAGGCGGTGTTGATTGGGGGTGCGGGCTGTTTCAGGTTGGCAGCAAACTCTTCAATGTCACGGGTTAGTGAGCTGCGCATGCCTTTTATAAACTCACAGTTGTTGCGGTTGCCCATGCAACTTTCAACATCGTCAATAAACTGCCGGTACTGTGGCTCTTCAATTTTATTTGTGCTAAATGTGTTGGGCACCCAAATGAACTGGTTGGTGTATTTCTCGAGGGCTATCTGGGCCTGCTCTTGCACATAAAATGTTTCAGGGGCATCAATAATTTCTCTGCCGGGGTACTGGTCTAACAGGTGCACGGTTACATCGGCTTGTGCTATTTGTGTTTTTACTTGTTGCTCATGTTCAGCCAGGGTTAAAGTTGGCGGTATGCTGGGTAATATTGTATACCCTTTATTTTGTAGTTCAATGGAGGTGCGTTTTAGGTGGCGGCGCAGGCTGTCGCACGTTTCGGCCAGGTAAATGGTGGGTTTTTGGGCACCCTGAGGTGGCACCTGCGCAACAGGCGGGGGCATACTTGCTGTTGGTGCACTGGGTACAAACTGGCTTAACAGCCCATGCAGGGCCTTTGTGAGTGTGCGCAAATGGGTTTTAAATGCCTGGCCGGTGGGTGGCACAGGTTCGCCCTCGGCTTCAGGGTGCTCGGCATCGTGAAAGGTAAAGCCCAGCCTGCCCTTGAACTCAGCAGGCCAGGTCTGGTGGTTAAAGTTGTTGATGAGCACATTAAGAATTCTGTACCGTTGCCCTACTTCAAGCCCGTATGCGTCATTATTGGCTTTTTCGTAAAACAGTTTGCGCTCAAGCTGGCAGTAGGCAGATTTGAGGCTGGCATGCGATGACAGGCATAAGAGTACAGCAGAGTTGCTGATTGCCTGTTCTATGACTGGGTCAATGCCCATGGTGCCGTCTAACTTGTGGGGTGCGCGCCAGATTTTAACAGCCCCTGGTGTGCCGTAGCGCCTGTTAAGTGATAGCTCAAGGTGTTGGTGGAATATGGCTACCCAACCCTCTTCATTATTGCTGATTGTGTAGTCATCTAAATGAGCATAACTGATGAATATGTCATATTTATAGCCGGTAATACCCTTCATGTTCGGAATAAGATGTATGTTGTAATGGTTAAGTTTACGTAAGTTTATTGTTTGGGTATGGTGCATGTAACCCAAATAAAATGCTGTTAAGGGTATTTTTGCGTAATGAAAAAACACTTATATGGCTGGGGTAGTCCTATTTTATAGTTTGCGGGCTTTCATTACTTCCGTAGAACTGACTACTACTTTTTGATGAGAATAATTGTGCTAACGGCAATATATGATATTTACTTTGTGCCGGTTGTTGTAAATGGTTAATGTGGTAAATTGTGTTTTTGTGCGTAAAAGATGTGTTTTGTAAAGGTGTGTGGTTAAACGCTTATGTTACTATGGTGAAGTGATGTGGTTTTTTGTTGAATGGGGGCGATCAGAATTATTTGGTGTGTTTGTGTAAAAAAATATAAAAATAATACTGATGTATGGTTTTTAAGGCTTTGTGTGGTTTTATGTAGTAGCTCTGAACTATTAAAAAGCCCTTACCTGAGGGGGTAAGGGCTAAAAGGCTTTATGGTTGAACGGGCTTTGTTTAATTATTATGAATAATTAGTTATTCAAGCCTGTAATGGCACATGGGTATTTGCTGTTAATCGCCATCATTGTCACTAAAGGTAACGGTAAGGCCCAGGTTAGACATCATGTCAACCTTTAACAGCACGGTTAAATCTTGTAGCTCAATAAAGGCAGCTTCTACCGCCTGTGGGTTGTTGGTTACTGCCTCGCGCAGTGGCGGGGTAATGGCATTAAGGGCTGCGCGTGCGCTGTTGATTTTACTGGTAATGGCCTGTGACAGCGGTTGGTCGTTGCTTTGAATGTTCAGGGCATCAAGGTAAGCATCAAAACCACTGCTGCCATTGCCGGTAAAGGCATCTTCAACGGCGTTGAGGCTGGCAAGGGCAAAGTTTAACGATTGCCCACTGTAGGGGGCCTCTACCAAATCAGGTTGTATTATGCCATTGGTGCGTAAGCCCAGGGGGGTGGCTATTTGAAAGTTTTTAATGAACTCCTGGTAAAAAATCATTTCATTGGCCAGTACTGTGGTAGATGCGCTGGCGCTGGTGCCTGTTGACGATACAAATGTTTGCCTGTAATTGTTGCCAGAAGGGCTCCACTCATTAATAATGGCCACCATTATATTAAACAGGTCTGAGGTAATTGCTGTGAGGTAATTGCCCCTGTTGGCATCATTGGCAAACCTGGTAATAATATCAGTTTCTGCCCCGGCAAATATCAGGTACTCAATGGCAGGCAGCCCTTTTCTGTCACTGGCAACAGCCTGCAGGTCGCCAATATTAAAATCAGGGGTGCTGGCCAGGGTAGTTTCAATACCAAAATCGTTGGTGGGCCACAGGTCAACACTGGTTTCAAGGGCTTTGGTTTCAATGGGGCCAAAGTTGTAGGGCTCAGCTCTTTTCCAGGCCAGTTTGGCGCTGGTCCATGACTGTTGCAGGGTTTGCAGGGTTTGGCCGTTTGGGGTGGCGGCAAAGTTACCGGCGGCGGTATTGAGGTTGCCAAAGGCCAGCAGGGCAGCTTCATAGGCAGGTAAAATCAGGTTATCGGCGGCACCTTCAACCAGCAGGGCCCTGTCAAAGGTGGGCCCCCCACCAGTGTCGCTACTACATGAAGAAGCCGCGATGATAGCAACCATGCTGATGAATAAAAGTAGATTTTTCATTTGTAAGCGTTTGGTTTTGATGTGATTGACTGGATGGTGGCAGTGCAATCAAAGATATGCTTTTTGTTGTACAATTGCTGTGCCGGTTTTGCCTGCGTCTTACAAAGAGTTTAAGAAGGTAATAAGCTTCTGGCGGTCGGTCTGGTTAAAGTTCATATACGCTTCTTTGCTTTGTGCTGCCTCGCCTGCGTGCCACAGTATGGCTTCTTCAAGGTTGCGGGCGCGCCCATCGTGCAAGAAGTTGGTATGGCCATTTACTGTTTGTACCAGGCCTATACCCCATAACGGTGGTGTGCGCCATTCATTGCCTGTTGCCTCAAAATCGGGCCTGCCATCGGCCAGGCCTTCGCCCATATCATGCAGCAGCAGGTCAGTATATGGCCTAATGGTTTGGTCAGAAAATTCAGGAAAATCGGGGTGGGTGCCAGTGGTAATTTTAGGTGTATGGCAGCCGGTGCAGTTGGCTTGAATAAACAGTTGCTTGCCGCGCAGCACATCGGGGTCGTCCCAATTGCGGCGGCGGGGCACGGCCAGTGCTGATGAGTACAGCACTACCCTGTCAAGCAGCCGGTCAGTCAGTTCGGGCTGGCCGCCATCTGCCGCTTCATTGCAATCGGCCTGGCTGTCAGCGCAGGGTTGGTCAGGAAAAACAGAGGAGGATATGCCTATATCGCCATGAAAGGCACCGGTTACCTGTTGCAATACAGAGGGTTTGTTGGCTTTCCAGCCAAAGCGGCCGGGCCTTAACTGTTGCAGGGTTACGTCCCACACCTGGTTTATGCGGCCAGAAATGCCATCGCTATCACTATCTTCAGGGTCGGCCAATGCTAACAGTGTACTTTCGTCAATGGCTTCAAGCAGGCCCATGCCTACCATATGTGGGGCTACACGCGGGCTCATAAGGGTATTGCCTGCCATAGGGCCATAGCCCAGCTCGGTTATTTCAAGTATGGCTTTGCGCAATGAATAAGCGGTGCCATCGGGGTAGTTGCCGGGTATTTCCTGCCACGAAATTTGTAGTTTGCCCTCAACGGGTACGCCAAGTATGGCCCTGTTGTTGAGCTGCCCACCATAGTTTGGCTCAGGTATGGGGGCATTATTAGGGCCTGCGCCAGGCACACTGAGTTGAATAATTAATGAGAGGGCATCTTCACCAGGCAGGGGGGGCGGCTGGCCGCGGCCATCTTTAAAATGGCAGGCCGAGCATGAGCGGGCGTTGAATACCGGGCCAAGGCCGTCAAGGTCTTCGGTAGAGGCCGGGGCAGTAACCCAGTTTACATTAAATATAGAGTTGCCTGAAACAAAAAACAGGTCTTTATCGCCAATCAGGTTAGGGGCAGCATTGCCAAATGCATTGACTGATACGTCAAAAACCGTGGTTTCACCGCCTGAAAACTGTTCGCCTTCTTCAAAGATGCCCGCCAGGGGGTCGTCATCATTACCTGAGCAGCCTTGCATGAAGGTAATTGAAAGGAATAGTATAGTAGCCAGTATAAGTGCGTACAGTTGGTAGATTTTTTTCATCACGGGTACACTTTATAAATAAATATACACCCCAAAAAGATGGGGTGTATATCTGCAAGCGTCTGTAAACGTTTAGTTTGTTTCTAGTACAATCATTATATATCGTCGGGGTCAACAGTAAATCCAAATTCATTGGCTGCCTCAGCTACTTTATCGCCCTGGCTGCGTAATGAGTTAATGGCATCCAGAATTCTGGTACGGCCGGCTTCATCTAAAAACTCCTGATCAAACGGTGCCTGTATGGCTTCTGAGGCCACAACGCTGGCGCGCATTAAAGTGGTGATTTCAGCTGCCAGGGTGGCGTTTTGTGCTGCCACTACCTCATCAATGCCTGTGCCATTGATGCTGCCGTAGCGGCCCAGCCACACATTTTCAATGCCCAGGGCGTTGGTTACAATGTCGCGGTGGGTATTGTCGCTAAAGCAAGAGTGCTCGTTTTCTTTGCTGCGCAGGTCAAGGGCCACAAACATGCGCTCGCCGGCCAGTTCGCCTTTGCTGAGTTTGCCCAGGCTGTTGAATATGCGCTCTAATGAGTTGTTCAGCTCAGCCTCTGAGGTAAAAAAGGCCCTGTAGGCACCACCTGAGCCCCATTCGTTTACCAGGCTTTGCAGGTCGGCCACAATCAATTCTGAGGCGGCTACCAGGTACTGTGCCCGGCGGTCCTGGTTTTCATTGGTGCCGCTGCCGTCAGTTACATAATCAGTAAAAGGGCGTGTGCCACCACCCGGGCCTGTGCTTTCGTCTTGCCCCCAAAGTAAAAACTCAACGGCGTGGTAACCAGTGCTTACGTTGGTTTCGCCACCCTGTTCATTTAAGCCGGCAATGGCATCTGACGAGATGGTAGGGAAGGCCGTGGGGCTATTAATAATGTTGGTATTGTCATTGTCGGCCGGGTTATCACCATTGGAGGCACCGTTTACATAGTCAATGTATGATTCATCCAAGGGCCAGGCGTTCAACTGGCCTTCAGGGCCATTGTCATCGTCAATGGGGCCACCATAAAAGCGGAAGGCTTCAGACTGCCCATAGGTTTCGCGTGCGTTTAACCAGGCGTTTTTGGCAAATGTGAGAGAAGCATCAGAAGGCGATGCCACGAAAGCGTCAATGGCCGTATTTAAAGAAGTGGCATCGTTCAATGCTGCCGTGTAATTGGCCAGTACAATATCAGCATAATTGTTAATGGCTGCTGAGAGTAGCTGGTCGTTGCTGCCAGAGGGGGTGTCGTCGTCATTGCCGCAACCTGAAAGGCCGGCAAAGCTGATTAGGGCAACTAAAATGATGGTTATACTAGCGTAAGGTTTAAGTTTATTCATGCTACTGTGTGCTGCGAGCGTTTATATAGACTAATTATAAATAATACTGCTAAGGTAGCGGTGTTGCCACCGCAGCACAATACCGGTGTATGGCGATTTGGGCCTCGCTACCAGTAGTTAGCAGGTACCTACTATTAGCGATGGGTGCCTGGGCTTTGCTGTTTTCTTTTACATTTTTTTAGTTGTGTAGCCTTGGGGTGGTGGTTGTGGCTAATGGTATCTACCTGTTTGGGGTTGGGTGGTGCAGTTGGCTGGTGGTGCCGGGCAGGCTCACAGGCCCTGACCTGCACCAGTAAGATTATTGCCAGCAGCACATTGGTTTTAAGCGTATTCATAGTGGTAGGGGTTGCATGCAATCACTGCTGCCGCTGCCTGTAGCGGGGCAGGGCATATCCTGTGGAGAAGGTAAGGACAAGTTTGCGCTGTAGGCTACACCCGGTAAATGCCGCCAGCGGTGCTCATGGCTGTGTTGACAATATATGGGTTACAGTTGTTGATGCCATAAAAACAGCGGTATATTTTAAGAGCGGTGTGGCGGTTGGTAAATAACTGATTTAAGCGGTTGAACTTGCTTAAAGAACAAAAAGAATAGTTAATTTTAGGTATGACCACCCCGCAGGTGGTCAAGGTAAACTGATGTAACCAATAGAGCCAGCTACTATGTTAAAAAGAGAAAATTGTGCGCACCTGAAGCCCCTTGAGTTTGATGCGCTGAAAAAGTCTGAGGGGTATGAATGTGAAGAATGCGTAAAGCTGGGCAGCAATTGGGTGCATTTGCGTACTTGCCAAACCTGTGGGGTAACGTTGTGTTGCGACTCATCACCCAACAAGCATGCGTCACGCCATGCCCGGTTGCATGACCACCCGGTGGCCTCTTCGGCCGAGCCGGGCGAGCGCTGGGCGTATTGTTATGCGCATGAAGAGTTGCGCATGTTCAGGAAGTGAGCCTGCCAGCAGCTTTTAAGTGTGGCCTGTTGTATTAAATTGTGCTAATGGCTACCTTTGCGCTCCGGATAAAATGGAGGTTCCGTAGTTCAATGGATAGAATAGGAGTTTCCTAAACTCTAGATGAAGGTTCGATTCCTTCCGGAACCACACAGATTATTTTTCCCCATCGTGCGCTACTGCAAGGTGGGGTTTTTTTTATTGTTTTTTTGCTTGGCTAATCATACCCCTAACCCATAATGCCTTGTATAATATCCTCATTTCTGAGGAGGGGGAAATCATCATTATTGTTGTAGGGTAATTGATGGCAAGTGAACAATTTAGCGGGTAGAGTTGGCTTAGGCTAGTACATAGAATTTTTGTATGATGGAATCACCAGGGCACCCATTCATCCCAATACAGTTGTTGATAGTATGGCACAAAAACAGCCATGTGGGCGCAGCATTGGCGCAGCATTTGTTTTTGAGGTTTATGCGCGACCCAAACGTGCCCATGGACCGTGGCCTGCACATACCCGTATATTGGTATGAACTGGGCCATGAAAGCCCCTGGCTGGCAGCCATGACAAGACAAATCAATAATGCCCAACAAAACCTGATTGTTGTGCTGGTTGATGATGCTGAAACACAAGAGACCTGGGCTGAGTGGCTGGAAAACATTTTTAAACTAGAGTTAGCTACGCAACCTATGGTGAAGTGCCTGCCTGTTGCCCTGACCAAGCAAGTAACCTACTCGGCCTATCTGTATAAAAATGAATTGCATGCTGAGCGCCTTTATGAACAGAACAGCCTGAGGAAGCAAAAGCGGCAGTTATTGTATGTGGTGGGTTTTCAGTTAGCCAAATTGTTGTATCGTGCTGATGTGCAAAGGGGCGGTTCGCTCAATTTATTTATCAGTTACTCACACCATGACAGGCAAGGGCAACAACTGGCCAATGATATTGTTCGGTTTTTACATGCCCATACGCAGTTGAGTAGTTTTTTTGATGTTGCGGCCATGGAGCCCGGAGATGCGTGGAAGCAGCGAATCAGCGAAAATATAGAGCAGTCTTTTTTTATTGTACTGTATACTGACAGTTTTTCGAGCCGGTCGTTTTGCAGGCATGAGGTACTTAAAGCTAAGCAATTTGACCGGCCCATGGTACTGCTCAATGCATTGAGTAAGGGCGAGAGCAGGGCGTTTCCGTATATGGCCAATGTATTGCAGTTGCATGTTGATTATGATTTAACACCGCCCGGCAAAAGTACAATGTTAAATGTGGTGACACAGGTGCTGCTTGAGGGCATTAGAAAGCAGTTTGCCCATAGGTGTTTAAAAGGTGCAGTAGCAAATACTTATATTCAAGGAAAGTCTCATGTATGCCTTAGTGGGCCGCCTGAGCTGCTACAATTAGGTAATGGCCTTATTAAGCGCGAGGTGGAGTATGTTGTTTATCCTGGGCCGGTACTGGGTAGCGAAGAGCTTGAGTTGTTTAAAAATATTAACCCAACAGTACAGTTTTTTAGTGCTGCTCAGTTAACATCAGATCATTTTGCGAAGGGGTTATTACAAAAGCGTATTTTATTGAGTGTTTCAGAGCCAAGGCAACCTTTTGCCTCAGGCATAGGGGCTGAGCATATTCGTGATATGCTAACAGAGCTGGTGCGGAGTTTGTTGACGGCAAAAGCCACCTTGCGGTATGGGGGTAAGCCTGGCTATTCTGAACAGATGAATTACATTGATGTTTTGGCTGAACTGGCCGAAACTTACCGATCAAGTAAAGAACCGCACAAAGCACTGATTGAGTGCTGTTATTTAGATGATAGTAGCCATTTGGCGACAAGCTATTACCAAGGGGTAATAGCCATGAAACCTGTAACAGATACACCAGCCAACAGGGCCAGGCCTTATAATGAGCGGTTGTTTCACTTTAGGCAAGCGTTACTTGAAGAAGTAGATGCCCTGATTGTAGTAGGGGGTAAGCCCTGGGGCTTTA
>CAZXTW010000191.1:0-9444 GCA_964643525.1 uncultured Roseivirgaceae bacterium | reverse complement strand
TGTAATCATTGACTCGCTATTTCTCAATGGGCCCAACCAAATCATTTCTGCTGCGCCCACAGATGGCACTGGCAGGGTTACACAACCTGCTACATTTAATATAGATGTGCCATTAAGCCAAGCACGCATACAAGAAATAAAAGCTACCAAATCACTAACACTGGTGGCCATATTCAACTCTTTTGGCAATGCCCCGGTTCGTATTTTTGAAGACTACCTGCTTGACATTAGCATTGGCGTAACCACTGAACTTGAACTTAGCGATAACTAACCATGTACAGACTACCAATACTAACCACCCTATTGGCCCTGATGGTTACAGCCGCTAACCTGCAGGCCCAGACACAGTTTACGCTTTACAAACTGTCAAACACAGTGCCTGAAGCCAACCTGCTTAACCCTGCCCTGCTGCCCTCGCACCGGGTTACCATTAGCTTGCCCGTGCTTGGCTCGGTTTACACCTCAATGAACAATGACAACCTGGCCATTAACGACCTCTTTACTGATTATGGCAATGGGGGCTTGAACTTTATTGCTACTGAGGCTGATGAAGACCGTATACTGAATGCCCTTCGTGATGTGAATGACCTTGACCTTGACGCCCAGGTTAACCTTTTTTACATTGGCTACAGGGCCAACAACAACTACTTCTCGTTTTCTGCAACGCAAAAGGGGCATGCCACCCTGAGCTACACTAAAGAGCTAATAAACTGGGCCATCAAGGGGCCTGCCAGTGATAATTTTATTAATAGTGCTTTCAGAACAGACGACATATTCTTAGAAGCCCAAAGCTACCTTGAATGGGGCTTTGGCTACACCCGCGAAGTAAACAATAAGTTTACCATTGGGGGCCGTATTAAACTGCTACAGGGGCAGGTAAGCATTAATACAGAAGAGCTTGATGCGTCAATCTTCTCTAATGCAGACTCTGCCAACATTACTGTAAACCGCATGCTAATCAACACCACTGGTTTGATTGATGGTTTAAGCGCTAATGATGTACTCTTTAACACCAGCAACATTGGTTTTGGCTTTGACCTGGGCGTGGTCATTACCCCCATTGAGCGCCTTAAAATATCAGCTGCCATTAATAATGTTGGCCGTATTTCATGGAGCGAAAACACCGAGGCCTATAGCCTGAACAATGTAACCTATGACTTTGAAGGGTTTGATGTGTTAGACCTGGTAAATGACAATGATACTGATGACCTGCTGGGCAGTGAGGCAGACACTATTGAAGCACGTTTTGACCCCGTTGAAACCCTGGGGGTAGATTACAGTACCACTACACCCATTAATGTGTATGCCGGGGCTGATTTTGAGTTTAGAAAAGGCCAGCGCGCTGGTGCCATGCTTTATGCCCAGGTAATCAAAAACAAAATAAAGCCTGCCCTGGGGCTTTCGTACAACCTGCAAATCAGGCGGGTATTTAACCTTGCTGCCACAGCATCTGTTATTGATGGCCAGTTCAGCAACCTTGGTCTGGGCTTTTCTGTTAAAGGTGGGCCTATACAGTTTTATGCTGCCACTGACAACGCCCTGGGTGCTCTGCTTCCTGCCAGGTCCAGCGTATTTGACCTGCGCCTGGGCTTAACGCTGGCATTTGGTAAAGTGGCTGATAGCAATAGCAGAGATGACAGCAGGTAGCCTGTAGTTAAGCCAGCGCAACACAATAAAAAAAGCGATTCTCCTCAAAGAACCGCTTTTTTTATTGTTTAAGTTGCATGGCTAGTGCCCACTACTTAATAATACAATCAAGGTCTTGGGTACAAATCCAGGCAGTTTCGCAGGCATCTATGGGTGAGCCACATTGTACATCATATATAGTTGTTTTGGGTAATATAATTGGCCCTTCAATCACCTGCTGCCTGCCACCTTTTGACCCATCAGGGGTTGAAACAAAACTTTTCACCTTCAACTCGGCTAAGCTTAACTTTTTCTTTTCCATTGGTTTTTGGTTTTTATGGTACAATAAATAATAAAGACCATGTAACTGCACAAAGTTTATGCGCACCATTGCACGGCCTTGACAAATCTAATTTAGGGCTTTCATGCACCAGAAGCAACCTTTGCCACACGCTTTAAAAATACCACCGCGTTACCATACTCACTATTTTCGCTGCCAGTTTGCGTAAGTGCAAAAGTCTGTCTTGGTGTCTTTTATCAACTGTTTAAGGCCATTTTCAGCACATGAAGCGCTAAAAGAAAAAAAGCGATCCCCCTCAAAGAATCGCTTTTTTATAGAGTAAACCACTTGATTGTACGCTATAAACAACAGGCTCAATCAAGAGCTTAGGCATCAATCAAGATAGTTTCGCAATTTACTATCGGTGTTGGCGAGCCGCACTTCGGTGAGCCACATTGTTGGTCTTGCGCATTTGTAATGGCACCACCCATCAACTGCTTTGGTGCGTCATAGCTTGAAATAAAGCTCTTTACCTTCAGCTCTTCTAAGCTTAACTTTTTCTTTTCCATTAGTTTTTGGTTTTAATAGTATATTAAATGTTAAAGGCCATGAAACGAAACAAACCTTGAATAAGCTATTACCTGGCCTTAACATAACCAAAATAGCGCATTGATGCACCAGAAACAACCCTGTTGCCCTTGTTAAGGGGCCGTAATTGTGTGGCAACAAATGCTTTACTGCTACCAGAACACGGCATACAACACCACCAAAACCAGTAAAACACCAAACGCCAACAGGTTAAAAACACCGGCTGTTTTAAACAAAGCACCTGTAAGGTGTAAACCCTTTTTATGATCAGCCCCTTTACCCTCTAAATAGCTAAACAAAACTATAATGGCCAGCGTAGCCAAAAAGGTATACCCCATTTGGTATAAAAAAGGCATACCTGTTATAGCCAGTTTAAATACAAGGGCAACCGGTATTGAACCTATTATACCTAAAATAGCTGCTTTGTTGGTGGCTTTTTTCCAGAATAAACCAGTCATAAACACGGCAAGTATACCAGGGCTTACCACACCGGTATACTCTTGTATAAACTGAAATACCTGCCCCAATGAACCCAATTGCGGGGCCAGTAAAATTGCAATAACCAACGCCACTGCTGCCGTAAGCCGGCCCACATTTACAGTTTGTTTATCAGTGGCGTTTTTATTGATGTAAGGGCGGTAAATATCCATGGTAAAAATGGTGGCGGTAGAGTTTAACATAGACGCCATTGACGATACAATAGCAGCGGCCAGCGCGGCCAGTACCAGCCCTTTCAAACCTGCCGGAATAAACTGCTGGATTAACCAGGGCGCAGCATTATCACTGGCTACAGTACCATCCTGGGCAATAAAGCTGGCATCTAATGAGGCCTTGGTCAGCTCGCCATCTGCATCAATATTCATCACATAAGCTACTATGCCCGGAACCACCACTATAAGCGGTATAATTAACTTCAAAATAGCAGCAAAGGCAATGCCTTTTTGCGATTCTCGCAGGCTCTTGGCCGCAAGTGTACGCTGAATAATATACTGGTTAAAACCCCAATAATACAGGTTGGCAATCCACATACCCCCTACCAGTACCGCCAGGCCGGGCAAATCAACCCAGGCATCCTTACCGTTGGGTGTAATCACTTCACCTTTTGATAAAATCATTGAAAACTTCTGGGGCACCCGCTCATAAATATATGAAAACCCACCTAAAACAGTGCCATCAGGGCTTACATGCTGTAGGGCAATGATGGTAGTCATCAGCCCGCCAAAAATTAACAGCACCACCTGAACCACATCTGTCCATGCCACTGCCGAGAGGCCTCCCCACAACGAGTAAGCAGCAGCAAACAACGCAAGCCCAACTATGCAATAAATCATAAGGCTGCCATCGCCAGTACCAATAATTGTATCAAGCGCCTTTGCACCTAAAAACAACACTGTGGTTAAATTCACAAAAACAAACAGCGCTATCCAGAATACAGCCAGTATTGTTTTCAGATTGGTGCTAAAGCGCTGCTCAATAAACTCTGGTATGGTATAGAGCTTCTTTTCAATAAAAATGGGCAGAAAAAACTTCCCGACAATAATCAGCGTCAGGGCTGCCATCCATTCGTACGAGGCTATGGCCAAACCTATGGCAAAACCAGAGCCAGACATACCTATAAACTGCTCGGCAGAAATATTGGCCGCTATCAGCGAGGCACCAATGGCCCACCAGGGTAATGACTTACTGGCCAAAAAATAATCCTCGGCATTTTTCTGGTGCCCTTTCTTATCGCGCGAAACCCACAACCCAATGAAAATAATCAACAGGCAATACGTCACAAATATCACTACGTCAAGCAATTCAAAATTAGCCATACACAAAATAGCAGTTAAGGTGTGTGAAAGTTCTTAACAGACCGCCCAGGTCATCTTATAAATCAACAACAAATTACGGGCAAATCAAAATATGAAACTCAACAACTCAAAACCTACGTCTAAGTATAACAATTCAAAGGTTTAACAATTAACGGCAATAGCTATGCCTAACGCAACCCTTACAACAAAACCACTAAAAAGTAATAACTCATACTTAACCCCACTTATCCACAACTATGGGAACTAAATTGAAATCAAGACTAAAACCCACAAATTATACCTGAAAACAGCCCGAATACGAGTAAAACAAGCACATTCACACCCTAACAGCAAAGCCCCAAACCCACAGTTAAACAGAAAAAATATAAAACGTAACAAATCAATATTATAGGTATTTAAAAACTTTCTCGTATATTGCCCCCTCAACCATTTCAACCATAAACATTAATTAACTATTATGAAGAAGTCAAACTTGCGTTTGATGGTGGCAGCGTTATTTGCTGCGCTCACCTTTATTACTTCTTGTTCACAGCAAGAAGATGCTGATCTTGCAGCACCTGATGCCAATGCCATCAACCCTGAGGTTGTTGAGCAGCTTCGCTCATTAGATTTTGATGTGAGCGACATCATTAAAGACGGTGAAAACTACATCGTTGAAAGAGACATCACCATTACCCCCGCAGCCCTGCAGGAAATGCTGAATGGTGGCGTTGAGAAAAACTGGGTTGGCCCTAACGGCGAGCAGTACCGCACCAACAACCTGGTTACAGGCCTGCCCAGAACCATCCGTGTTTGGGAATACCCCAACCTGCCTTCACGTACCAAAACTGGTCTTACCTGGGCATTGGCTAACTACAACCGCCTGAACATTGGCCTTAACTTCGTGAAAGTTACCGGCAACAGCCCTGGCGCGTGGGATATCGTTGTGTATGCTACCAGCAGCAGCAGCGGTGGTGGTTCTGCCGGTTTCCCTTCTGGTGGCGATCCTTACCCTTATGTAAACATTCTTTCTGGTACTGCTAACTTCAGCACCAACGTTAACGAGCACGTAGTATGCCATGAAATTGGTCACTGCTTAGGCTTCCGTCACACTGACTGGTTCAACCGTTCTTACAGCTGCGGTTCAGGTGGCAGCGAAGGTACTGCTGGTGTAGGCGCCATCCACATTCCTGGCACACCTACTAATGAAGATCCAGGCTCTATCATGCTTGCCTGCTTCAACAGCGGTGTTAATGGTGAGTTTAACGCCAACGACATTACTGCTTTAGAATTCCTTTACTAGGCAACAAACTCTACAAGCAATAAAGAAGCTCCAGGCAAATGTCTGGAGCTTTTTTGTATGTTCTAAGTGGGCGTACTAATTTGGCATACAACCTACGCCTATGCATGAAAGCCCAACCACAGCCATGCACCGCCACAGAATAGTGCTGGTTAAAGCCGTTACCTACCGTGAAGGCACTACCGATGGCTATTCGGTTGATTTTGATGAGGCTCGCCTGGGCGAGTCGCTCTCTATCAGCTACCTCAAAGCGTGGCTCAACCAACACCACAAGCAGTTTAATGTGCAGCTGTTTAACCCCTTAACGCAGCCCCCTGCCAGCTTTGAGGCCACGGCAGCGCCAATGCTCACCCCCCCGCCCCTGTTTTTGGGCATCTCACTTATATACCAATACCATAAAAACTTTGCTTTAGCCCTGGCACGGGCCATGAAGGCCATTAGCCCCAATACCCATGTGGCCCTTGGCGGCTTTTACCCTACCTCTGACTGGCACAACCTATTGGTTGAGGGCAACGGCGCCATTGACAGCATTTGCATTGGTGAGGGCGAGCAAACCTTTACTGAGTTAGTACAAACGCTGTATAGCGGTGGTTCATGGCAGCAGGTGCCTGGCCTGGCCTACCTTCATGCTAACGGTACCCCGGTAAAAGCCGGTAAAAGGCTGCGCCTGCGCCAGCTGGGGCAACTGCCCCTGCCAGACCGCAGCCAAACCCCGCACATACTGGCCCAGGGCGGGGTGGTACAGGTAGAAGCCAGCAGGGGCTGCAATGCCGGTTGCACCTTTTGTGATGCCCGCCACAGCGGCTGGATAGGCCGCCCACCCAACCACATCATTAACGAACTGGTAAGTATTGACAGGCAGTTTCCTAACAGCGAAGTGTGGTTTATTGACAACATCTTTCTGGGCTTTGGCAAGCAACGCTTTGAAAGGGCCCACCAAATTGTTGACGGCATATTGCAGCACAACCTGAGCCTTACCTTTTCTATACAAGACCGGGCCGATAATGTAGAGTTTGACTTGTTTAGCAAGTTAAAACGGGCAGGCTTACAGCGCCTTTACATTGGTGTTGAATCATTTGCCCCTACAGCATTGGCACGCTGGCAAAAAAAGGCCAATGTGGCCGTAAACATCAAAGCCCTACAAATACTAAAACAGGTTGGCATTTTTACCCATATAGGCTTTTTGGTGTTTGACCATGGCACCACCATGCAAGAGCTGCGCCAGAATATTGATGGCCTGCAGGCCACCGCAAAAGATAACGGCTGGCTACACCTGCACAACTTTAATGAGCTGATACCCTATGGCGGCACCCACCTTGAAACAGAGTACATACAGGCCTATGGGCACAAGCCTGATTTAACCAGCACCAACCTTTGGGCGTTTACAGACGCACGCATACAGCCTTTTCGTGACCATATTTGGGCTTACCTCATAGGCCTGTGGCCATTAACTGAATTTATTTGGCACAACCACAAAAAGCCTGAGCTACAGCAAATACTGCGGTTAGTAATAGCCACCAAAAACAATGCTTTTTTACATATGCTTGAGGCCCTGTACAAGGCAGTACAAACCACTACCAATGCTACTGTGTTAACTGCATTAGTGGCCCGGCACCATATGGCCACCTACAATGCGTTGCATGCCGTGGGGCTTACCAGCACACATCAGGGCTTAAAAAACGCCATTGAGGCGGCCAACGGCAGTTATGGCCAGCAGGCCGCCAGTTAAACCTATCATTTATGTTGTATCAGCACCTTCTGGCGCCAGTTGCCCTCTGGCAGGTACAGCACCACCAGATACATGCCATTTGGCACTGTCTCTATGGGTAGCACCGCCTGGCCATCTACCAGTTTAACCTCGCCCTGCCAGCGCACTTTACCAAACATATTATAAATAATAGCGCGGCCACTAACCTGATCATAAAAGCGGCCACTTGCTGTAGTGGCAATCACCAGCTGTGCATCGGCCGGTACCGGGTAGGCCTGCAAAGCCCTTTGCAGGGCCTCACTGTCAATGCCCCCGCCCGGCAGCAGGGAGGTAGTACTTACAGGGTCGCCATCTATCCAGTCAGAGAAACTATCGCTACCACATACCCTGCGGGCCCGCCAGGTAAAATCAGTATTGGCAGGCAGGCCGGTAATCACGGCTGGGTCACCACTTAAACCTGAAAAAATCTGGTTAAAGCTGCCATCAACAGCGTTCACTTCAACATCAAACGGGTCATTACCGCCAGCCTCATTATCGGTACCCACGTAGGCATCAAACCCGTCACTGGTAGGCGCATCAGCTGCTGCAAACTCAGGCTCAGCGCATGGTGCTGCACCGGCCGTGGTAAACTCATCAAGGTCAGCACCATCACCACCGCTAGCCGCCACGCACACGCCGGTAACTACTATATTATATGTGGTACCGGGTGTCAGGCCTGTAAATGTGGCTGTATTGTTGCCAATTACCTCTGCTCCAATTTCTACATCCCCGTCTTCTCTTGACTCTGCTGATACCAGCACCTCAAAATACCGGTTATTGGCCCCACCTGCCCAGGTAACTGTAGCGGTAGTCTCGGTTACGGTAATGGTTTCTATTTGTGGGTCATCACATGTGCCGGTTGTTGTAAAAAGCGCCCCCTTCCATACTGATTCACCGTCAGTACATTTACCCCTTACCTGCACCACATAAGTATTCAAAGGGTTCAGCCCACTTAGGGTAACCTCGTTGCCAGCTACTGTACCAGGCAAAAACTGCCAGTTGGCCCATAGCGTAGGGCGGTACCGCACTTCAAATAACTGTTCTGTAAAGCCCACAGCCTCCCAGGTTACCGTAGCGGCAGTAGCCCCACCTACTGTGGCCGTTACAGCCTTTGGTGGCAGGCAGCAGTTACTAGTCATCCTGTAATCTGCCCGGCAGGCTCGGCTGTCCAACAAATAACCCCGCGGCCCATCAGGTGCAAACTGCCTGCGCATGCGTGCTACCTGCTGTTGGGTAAACATCAACAAAGTGCTTTCGGCACTGTAATCCATAAAATTATTATAATTCCTTCCTTCAGGGTTAGTCAGCCCGCATTCATCAGGCATAAAAATGCCTGTAGGGGCTCCTAAGGTAAAATCACCATGCACCGGGGTATCATCTACAAAATCATCACTGCATGGCCCTGAGCCTGATATTGAATTACCCGTGAGGTGGTACAGGCTTAACCAGTGCCCTATCTCATGAGTAGCCACCCGCCCTTTGCGGTTAATACTGGGTATAGTACCAAACACCCTGAAGTCAATCACTACGCCATCTCTTTGGGCATACCCCCCCGGAAAAGTAGAAAAACCCTCCGTACGCTCATCTTCATTGCTAAACCTGATCTTACAAACCCAAATATTTAAATACTCTGCCGGGTTAAACGGGTCTCTGCCTCCCTTTGCAGTACTTTTTACATCAGTAGCCTGCCCGTCTTCATTCGGAAACCCATCTACACTTGTTTCAGTATAAGTAATTGCCGGGCTTACCTTGCCATTATCGTCTATATAAGAGCCCAAACAAAACTGTATATTGGCAGTGCCTATGCGCCCTGCAAACTCAGGCAAAACATTAAGAATATCTGCATTCGTGGCCGTATAATCTGCATCTAAAGTAGCCAGCTGGCCAATAGCCTCATCAGTAATTTGTGCCGGATCAATTTTTTGTATCGGTGCCTGATACACCACATGCACAGCCACGGGTATTGTAATGGTTTGCCTGGCATAAGCCCCATGCCCAACACCAAAAACCAACAGGCAAACCCATAACAGGGTGCGGTACCTATGGTTGAATAAAATAACCAGGTGATTTAACGGAGTAGATAAAAGAACAGAGCATTTCATAACTGATT
>CAZXTW010000190.1:0-9515 GCA_964643525.1 uncultured Roseivirgaceae bacterium | reverse complement strand
CTCACCACCCCCTATAGCGGCCTTAACAATGCCCATGGCATGGCCATTAACAACCAACGCATAGTTACCGCACAGCCAGCCCCCTATTACCTGGGCAGTGAGCAAATAGAAAACTACAACCCTGACCATAACCTTGACCCCATACCCGATAATGCCCTATGGCAGGCCAACTATATTGACCCCGGCACCAACCCGTTTGGCATACAGGAAAGCAACAACGACAGTGTAACCATCCTGCCCATTGGCAACAACCGCTACGTTATTTCTGACGTTACGGCCAACTACTACAGCACATTTGGCTTTGATGGCCAGCCCGTTATTATTGAAGTTACCTGCAACGGCGTTGAAATTATAGAGCGCCTTTCTACCACCAACTTCAGCATACAGTCAAACGGTTTTGGCCAATGGGATGCCACCACCAATACACTGGTTATTCCCTGGGTTGACCCACCCAACGCAAACCTGAGCGGCACCACTACCTTTACCATTGACAGCCTGCTGGCACAGCCCCCTTACCTTAATGCCCCGGCTTTTGCTGTAAACCCACCCCACTTCAGGGCTACTGACCAGGTAACCATAACCATTAACCCATTCAGGCTGGGTACCCAGCCTGGCGAGCAAAACCTGCAAACCGCCAATAAGGTATACATGCATGCCGGTGGTGGCCCTACTGATGACCCCTTTCAAACCACTGTGGGCAATTGGGGCAATGACGACCAGGTGGGGCTGATGCAACGCAATACTGACCTGACCTGGAGCATTACCCTTACCCCGGCTGAGTACTTTAATGACTCAACCATAGAGCGCATGGGGCTGGTATTTCGTAATGAAAATGGCACCGCTGCCGGCCGCAACCCGGCCACCAATGGCGATTTTTTCCTCAACCTGTCGCAATACACCGGGGGCCAGGCCGTGCATATTGAAGAGGCCGACTGTTTTGCCCGGGATGAACCCATTACTGTGTTTTTTGATGCGGCCCTTTCTGAAGATTATGGGGCCCTGCCCGGCCAGCTTACTGACGTGGGCAGCGTATACCTGCATGGGGGCGTTGGCCCACAAAATGCTCCCTTTACCTACGTAACCGGCAACTGGGGGCAAGATGATGGTGTGGGCCTCATGACTGAGGTTTCGACTGATTTCTGGCGGTTGTCATTTACGCCCAATGACTATTTTAATGTACCTGCTGATGCCACTATAGATCAAATAGGTATGGTATTTCGCAACGGCAACGCTACCCTGCGCAGTGCCGGTACTGGCGGGGGCGATGTAGTACTTACCATTGCCCCTACCTGCCCTGAGCCAGATTTTGAGCCTGTTTACCTCATGGCCAATGAAATTACCACCAACCAGTGGGGCATAGCCTGGTCAAAGGCCGATAGCAGCAACACCCTGGTTACTGCACAAACCGTGCCCCCCGGCAGTAGCGATTTTACCCCGGCCGATGGCACCGCCTATACCGCTAGTACCGTATTTAGCCAGGGGCAGGCCGTGGGCAATGCATTTGTAGTATTTAACGGCAGCCAGCAGGGGTTTGACCTGAGCGGCCTGGCCACCGGCACCACCTATTACCTGAAGGCCTACAGCTACAACACCACCAGCCAGGGCCCTGACTACTATACGGCCCTGTCGGCCAGTGTAGCATTTACTACTGATAGCCTTACGGCCCCTGATGTGCCCGCCGTACAGGCAAGTAATATGAGCTTTACCAACCCCACGCCCAATACAGTTACTGTGCAATGGCAGCCTGGCAGCGGCACCAACACCCTGGTACTGGCCCGCGCCAGCCAGGCCGTAAACGTTAACTTTTTACCCCAGAACGATGTGCTGTATACCGCCAACGATACCCTGGGCCTGGGCAACAATATTGGGGCTGCCTTTGTAGTATACAATGGCACCGGCAGCAGCTTTACGCTAAAGGGCCTTACTGAAGATACCACTTACCACCTGGCAGCCTTTAGCTACAATACAAACCCGCTTACTGGCGAGGTGCGCTACCTAACTGACAGCATGGCCATTGCCTCGCTAACCCTGAAAGCACAGGTGGCTGCCCCCACCTTGCCTGCCAGTACTATTACATTTACTGAAGTAGGTACCAACAGCATGCGCGTGAGCTGGGCCAATGGCAACGGCAGCCAGCGCCTGGTGCTGGCCCGTGAAAACAACCCCATTAACAACAGCTTTTTGCCTGTGAATGACCAGGCCTATGTGGCCAGTCCCGTGTTTGGCACCGGCGATAACCTGGGCCCCCACGCTGTAGTGTATGCAGGTATTGACAGCACCTTTGTGCTGACCAACCTCACTGCTGCGGCTACCTACTATTTTACTGTTATTGAGTTCAACACCAGCGGCACGGCCATCAGCTACCTTACCGCCAACCCGCCACTGGCCAGCCAGGCGGTACTGGTAACGGTAACTGAACCTACGCTGCCAGCCAGCAACCTGGTGTTTAGTGACGTGACTGACAACAGCATGCGTGTAAGCATGACGCCAGGCAACGGGCAGCAGCGCCTGGTGCTGGCCCGTGCCGGCACCGATGTTAACGGGGGCTGGCTACCGGTTGACGGGCAACAGTATGCTGCCAACGCCCAATTTGGCACTGGCGATAACCTGGGCCCCAACACTGTGGTATTTAATGGGGCCGACAGTACGTTTGAGCTGTCGGGGCTTACCTCTGGCCTGACCTACCACGTGGCTGTGGTTGAATACAACAGCAGCAACGGCGTGACCAACTACCTGAGCAGCACCATTACACGGGGCAGCCAGCTGGTTACCTCTGCCGTGGCCGAACCGCTGGCCCAGCCCAGTGGCATTAACTTTACTGCTGTGACTGACAGCAGCCTTACGGTGGCCTGGCAACCGGCGGGCGAGGCTACGGGCACGCTGGTGTTGGCTCGTGCCGGTCAGGGCATCCATGGCGGCTTTATTCCGGCCGATGCCACCTTCTATACCCCTGGCACTGCCTTTGGCCAGGGCGATAATATTGGCCCTAATGAGGTGGCCTACTTGGGCAGTGGCAGTAGCTTTACACTTACGGGCCTGCCTGCAGACAGCACCGTGCACCTGGCTTTTTTTGCCTATAATGCCAATGAGCCCTTTACAAACATTAACTACCTGCAGGCAGGTTTTGTCAGGGCACAGCAAACCACCAGCTCCGCAGAAAGCGCAGCCCTGCCCCAGGGCCAGGTCAAAGCCTATGGCCAGCACCAAACGTTGCACCTTACCTTTAGCAACCCACAAGCTGCCAGCGGCATTATACAGGTGCTTGACCTTGGGGGCACGGTACACACCACCATTAACAATACCGGCAATGCCACCAGCCAGATACAAATTACCAACCCGGCCTTTGCACTGGGCAACCTGTTTCTGGTGCGCATCATTAAAAACGGCCGCGCCAGGGTGGTTAAAGTCATGATGCAATAACTGGCTATTTGCCCGCTATACACTATATTTAAAAGTATTTTTTAATTCAAAAACCTTTTTAAAACTAACAACCATGAAAAAACAGAAAGTAGCGTTAAGCCAATTACGAGTAAAAAGCTTTGTAACCAGCCAACTGGAAGAGGTAAAAGCAGGCCTGGCCCTGATTGAAGGCGATAGCAACGACAGTGGTTGCCGCTCTGTATGTGACTTCTACTGTGAAGAAACAGACTTTACCAAGCCTATTAATTAATTAGGCACTATAAATACCGCATATACCAAAGAGAGGCCCCAGGGGCCTCTCTTTTTGTTTTTACTACATACATTTATTTAAGCACAAGCCTGCCTGTTAAGGTACGCCGCGCCGTACGCAGGGTATAAAAATACAACCCTGGTTTCAGGGGGTGGCCCTGGCTGCCGTGGCCATTCCACACCTGCTGCTGGGGGCCGGCAGCCTGGTGGCTGGTTACCCAGTGCTGCACCTGGTTGCCCAGGGCATCATACACACTAACCGCTACTGGCCCTGCCGCTGCCAGCACATAGGTAAAAGTAACCGGGCCACTGCTGGGCACAGGGTAAACGCTATGCCCGGTAGCAGTTAACGCCTCAGCCTGCCCCAGCCGCGCAGCACAGGGGGCAATTTCAGCTGTTAAAGTAGCACCCGCAGGCAGGTAAAAATTACTGGCCAGTTCCACTTCATTACCCGCTTTAAAATTTACGTTGGCCCCGCCACTTACCGTGCCTGAGGCCACCACCCGCTGGCTGGCCTGGTACGTACCGGCAGCAATGTTACCTGTAAGTGTAACCACCTGCTGGCAGCCCCCGGTGGCCACCGCATCAAGGTCATACGGTGCGGCAAACGTGCTGGCTTTGGCATTTAAATCCAGGTTGCCAGAGGGGGGGTAGCCTCCATTTAAATTAGCCAGACCTGTTACTCCGTTGGGTGCCTGGCTGGTAATATTACGGTACAGCACCAAATGCGCATGGCACACCCAATTGCCACCCGTAGCGCCCAGCTCGCCCAGCTTGGTTCCTGCACTCACCGTTTGGCCATCAAAGACTGATACCGCCTGCAGGTGGGCTATGCGCAGGGCAAAATTGGTGTTAACGCTTGCCCGTAAAATCACCTGGCTGCCGTAGCTGCCCCCATTACTGCCTGCATAAATCACCTCACCGGCAAAAGGTGCAAGAAAATCCTCCCCACACGTTTCATTGCCACTGTTATGAATATAATCTTCAGCATAATAATCGTCATGCTTGTGCAGGTTACAACTATGGCCGCAGCTCACGTACCAGCCATGCGGGTTGCTGTAGCTTGAGGCTGTATAAGGCCAGTACAGGTGGCTATAGCCCGTTTGGCTCAGCACAAAACCCTGTTGTGCCCAGGCCGGTACCGTACCCAGCAGCCACAGGGCCGCCGGCAGCACGCACAGGGCCAACATACCCCGGGTTAATCTGTTCAGGTTCGTCTTCATCACTCCCTCCCGGCGTTTAGCGTGCATTCAACTCATTTAACCGGGCCTCCAGCGCCTTTATCTGGGCCTGCTGTTCCTTCATGGCCTCTACCAGCACCGGTATCAGCGCCACATAATCTACCCCCAGGTACCCATCGGCATCGGGGTGCACCAGTTCAGGAAACACCTGCTGCACCTCCTGGGCAATAAAGCCTATATGCTTTTCGGCACCAAACGCATAATCGGCCTGGGTCTGCTTAAAATCATAACTCACCCCGCGCAGGCTGCTAATGGCCGCCAGGCTGCTGGTTAGTGCGGCTACATTGGCCTTAAAGCGCCCGTCGCTGTTATAAATAATATTGTTCAGGCGCACGCTGCCATTAACATCAAGTTTATAGCTGGGGTTGCTGCGCCCAATACCCACATTGCCGTTGCTGGCAATGGCCAGGCGGTTACTCCAGCTTGAAGTGCCGTTGCTGTTGGTATTCCAGAACGTTAGCGTGTTGTTGTGCATCTGCAAAATGCCAGAGGTGCGCCCACCGTCGGGTATTTGCCAATTGGTACCATTAAACCAGGCGTTGGCACCCAGGTGCGCCCAGGCACTGCCCCCGCTGCTCAGGTACGCATTGCCCAGCTTAATGGCATTGCCCTGCGCCACCTCCAACCGTGTGCTGGGGTTGGTGGTGCCCAGCCCCACCCGGCCATTGTTGTGCACAAACATATCAGTGCTGCCCGTGTTGCCTATCCTGAACTCAAACCCATTGGTGTTGTAGTCATACTGCAATGACGAGGTCTGGTTGTCGCCATTGGTAAACAGCAGCTTGGCATCGCTGTTGGTTTTGATGCGGGCAGCCCCAACAACATCCAGCTCATAGTCAGGGTTGTTGGTCTTAATACCCACCAGGCCGTTGTTATTGACCTTTAGCTGTCCAAAAGCGGGCAGGGCCAGCATTACCAGCAGGCCAGCAAGGGCCAACACATTAAAAATTGTACATTGTACGGTTCTCATTGCTTCTAAAGTTTATTGGTTATACATATAAAAAAGAGTCAGTTAACCGGGGGCACCTGTGTATGCATGGGTATACCTGGGCTGGGTAGCTGCCCAATAGCAGCCACAAACCGTACCCCACACCCTGTGCATGGGTACTTATTTCAATACCAAAGTTTTGATTTGAGTGAATAAACCTACCCCTGGGGCATAGCCAGCGGTTAGGTTGGCAGCATCAGGCCAAGGGCGCTAAATCGTTGAAAAGCGAGAATTTAAATTGATTTTATCCTTTTACTACTTCTGTTAAGGTGAACAGTTGAGGCATGTTGTGGTAAAAGATGTTGTGGTAGTGCGTTTTGTAAGCTGCCTCATGGTACGTACCCCAAAACCATTTTGGAAAAAAGGAAAACGAATTGATTAGGCACCCTGTGCCCAGCGTGCAATGACTAAAAGCTCAAAGCAATGCCTGTTGGCCGTTGGTACATCTGCATATTTCAATTCTAAAGACTATATTGTTAAACAATATTTTTCAAAACCTTTACAACCAATACAACAATGAAAACACAGAAAGTAACATTACAAGAGCTTTGCGTAAAAAGCTTTGTAACCAGTGCCCTTGACGGAGTAAAAGCAGGCGTGAGTATTATTGATGATGGTGGGCAAAGTAACGACAGCAACTGCCGCACAGCCTGTAACATATACTGTGAAGAATGGGAAATGACACTACCCTTGTAACCTACCCGGCATACCGGTTATTGATTACTCAAAGAGAGGCCCACAAGCCTCTTTTTTGTTGCTATAGGTTAGAAGTTTGAGGTTTGAGGTTAGAAATTAGAAGATAGAATTTAGAGGGGTGAAAAGGGGTAGAGCCGATGATTAATCACGGCTCACGAAAAGCAAGAGGCTGAAGCAGAGTAAAAAACCATGTAATGTTAATGTAAGGTTAACACCAAAAAGACAATCGAATAGTCTGCATGCAGCCAAAATCCACATTAAGTATTATCATTTCATGAATTAGTTAAATCAGTGAATAGATTTTATTGTGTACTTTTGCCCTGTTGTAACAGCGTAAGGAACAAAGCTTAGTTATTATAGTTTACTAAGCACTGATATAATTAGTAATTGAATCAATTAGCGGGTCTAGTATTATTTTGAGTTGTGAAGGCTCGGCTATGGGTTATGTATTATTCGAAACTTGCTTAACTAATGCGTATAATGATGTTTAAGAAGGATGAAAGCGCACCCAACACTGGCGCAGTATCAAGAGAGTTGTTCAATTATGTTTTACTACCCGCACACCAGCGCAGGGTCATGGCAGGCTGCAGAGACTGCAACCCTGACCCCGACCCAGGCATAGGGCCGCCCCCTCCTGGCGCATATACGGGTGTTATCAGCCCTTTCCATGACCTGAATGGATAATAACCAACCCGAATATAACAGATCAACTAAAGTTTGCTCTATATTTGTGAGCTTTGAACAAATGAACTTTATGAAACCAGCATTACGCTATTTATTGTTATTGCTTTGCATAAGCATGCTGGGTTGTGAAACCTCCTGGAGCCCCGTTGGTGAGGTGCCTCAGCAGGAAGTGAATGCACTGCTGCAGCAGGCGCGTACGGCTCCAAGCCCTGAGGCTGCTGCCGATCTGGCCCAGCAGGCCTTAACATTAGCCAGGCAATACAGCCAAACTGATGAACTGCCTAAAATCTGGAATACCATAGGTTACTATAAATATGAGGCCAGCCAATACAATGAGGCTCTTGTAGCCTTTCTATCGGCTCTCGCTGGCAGTGAAGACCTACCCAACCATAAAGCCTACGCCCAGCTGCATATTGGCAGGGTATATCAGGAAGTAAACCTTTTCAAAGAAGCTACCAGTTACCTGCAAAAAGCACAGGCTGGCTATAACAGATTAGACAAACCCTTTGAATTGGCCACTACCAACTTCCACCTGGGCAAGGTGCATCTGGTGGCGGGTAACTACGATGCTGCTCATAAAGCTTTGACAGATGGGGTTACGCTTACCAAACAGCAGGGGTATAGCAGCCTGAGGCGGTTAATGCTTAATACCTTAATTGAGGTGTCTATAGTAAGTGAAAACTTTGAGCAGGCTGATGGGTATGCCAAACAACTGATTCAGCAATTTCCTAACATGCCCTCAGAAGGGTTGGCACTGTATCGGTTGAGGCAAGCCAAGCTGGCCCACTTACAGGGGCAAAACTACTCGGCACGTGCTTTTTACACAGAAGCCATTGATTTGCTGACCGACAACCCCGAGGGTGACCTTTACCTGTATGGCCATGCAGCGTATGCTGACTATTTAATTGCACAGGGGCAAACCCAACAAGCCATTACCCTGCTTGAGCAGGCTCTGCAGTTAAACGATCAGGAAACTTATTCGCCAGAACTAAGGCACATATACAAAACACTGGTACAGCATTACAAAGATGCAGGCCAGACTGAGCGTGCCTTTGGTTACCTGCAAAAGCTGGAAGCCATTGGCCATGTGCAAACCAATCTGGTAGAAAATATACAACGCAATACAGAGGTAGCCCAATTACAGGCTACCTCTCGTGCGTTTACCCAACAGGCCAGTGCCAACGAAGGTCAGGTACCCTGGTATTTGTTGCTTATTGTTGGGGCCTTATGTGCCTTGTCCGGTTTATTGGTAATGTTGCCGCGCACCCAGCATAAAAAACACCAGGCCCAACAGGATTTTGAGCCCGACCATAAAGACATACCCTACCGCGGTGTGAATACTTTAGTTGATAACTTTCCGCTGGGTTTTGATATGCGCAAAGAAGAGTAAGAAGGCCAACCCTACCCCTCACACCCCAGGCCGATCAAACTTTTTCACCTCTAAGTACTGGCTACACCCCGGTGTAAACAGCCCCAACTACCCCGGTATACAGCTTGCCTCCATCCCTTGGTTGGGACCGCTACAGGCCCTGCACAGCCCCGCTACACACCCTGCACCACACCGCTACACCCGGGTGTATAGACTTGCTATACCCCGGTGTACAGACCTGCTACACCCCGGTGTACAGACTTGCTACACCCCGGTGTACGGACCTGCTACACCCCGGTGTACAGACTTGCTACACCCCGGTGTACGGGCTTGCTGCACGCCTTACCCTGGTTTACTTCCTACCTTACCCCCACTGGCTACAGGCCGTACCCCAACACCAGGTACCCTGTGCACCAACCTGCCATAGGCCCTGCCCCACCCCAAGGTACGGGGTGCCTACTCCCTACACAAGCCCTCTACCCTGTTGCCCCACCCCGGTAAGCAAAAACTGTGAAGTATTGACTAACACAAGAGGTGCTTAAAGAGCCTAACGCATCAATCAACCGCCTACTTAATAGCTAATTCATTGAATATATACCTACCAAAATATAAATACATAACAACTAAATAGCTGTTATCAGAAGCCCCTTTTCACTTCTCTACCACCATTTCTCATCGGAAAAACTACCGTAGCCAAAGGGCAGCGACAGCGTAATTCCTGACCAAAAAGTCCGGCTTCCTGGCAGGGCCTGGCAAAACGCCACTGGCGTTTTGTTCCGTTCTCCAGGAAATAATTACTTTATAAGCCCGAGCAGCTGGCCCTGAAATAGGCTTGCCTATTGCGCAACCTGTTAAACATTTGTATACT
>CAZXTW010000189.1:0-9524 GCA_964643525.1 uncultured Roseivirgaceae bacterium | reverse complement strand
CTCGCTGTCACGCTTGGCCAGGTAGTCATTGACTGTAACAATATGCACACCACGGCCGGCCAGGGCATTCAAAAAGGCGGGCAGGGTAGCTACAAGCGTTTTACCCTCGCCGGTGGCCATCTCAGAAATTTTACCCTGGTGCAGCACAATACCGCCTATAAGCTGTACTTCGTAATGCACCATGTCCCAGGTAATTTCATTACCCGCAGCCAGCCACTTATTGTGCCAGGTGGCTGTATCGTCTTTAATTTCTATATGGGGGCGGGTAGCAGCCAGTTCTTTATCTAAAAATGTGGCTTTAACCTCTAATTTGCCGTTTTCTTTTAAGCGGCGTGCCGTTTCGCGCACCACAGCAAAGCCCAGCGGCAACAGCGTTTCCAACACATCTTCAAGGGCCTTATTCCTGTCTTCTTCAAGCTTATCTACCTTGCCAAAAATGTCTTCCTTCTCCTGTATATCTAACTTAGGGTTGTCTTTAACCTCGTTTTTCAGGCTTGCAATCTCTTGATCAATGTCACTGAGGTGCTCGGCAATCTTATCGCGCAGCTCATAGCTTTTACCTCTCAACGCTTCATCGGTAATGCCTGTAAGCTGGTCATATTCTGATTTTATTTGCTCTACAAGTGGCATTACAGATTTGATATCCCGATCTGATTTTGTGCCAAAAAGCTTGGTAACGCCTTTAGTGATAATATTGAGCATAATATATTTCTATCGTTATTTAAAGCGGTTGCAAATTTACATTGATTTCACTGATATACGCACCTTAAAGGTTTTGCATATTGTAAAATGGTACTCCAGCCCCAAAGATTATACTAAAACACCTCTGTCTGCAATATTGTCAGTTAATTGGCGGGTATCAATACTACCCTGGTACACCAATTTTGCCGGGCCAATCAGTTCAATATCTTTAAAGTGGTGGTCTGTGGCCTGCCTGAATTTAACGCTTAGCTGCCCACCCAGCGTATGCACCTGTACAGGGCTGTTTAACCCCCTGGTTGTGGCTGCCAATGATGCGGCGGTTACACCTGTGCCGCACGAGAGGGTTTCTGCTTCAACGCCCCTTTCATAAGTACGCACAAATATGGCTTCATTATCCATAACCTCTATAAAGTTTACATTGGTGCCAGGCTGGCCAAAGGGCTCAGAATAGCGAATGGCGCGGCCATCTTCAAGTACATTGGCGCTTTGGTGGCTGGCTATAAACCGTATATAGTGCGGCGAGCCGGTATTAATAAACAGGTCATCACCATAATGGTCAACTGTAGTCACATCATGCATGGCAATGCCAATGGTATTGTTTGGGTATATATTGGCCTGGTGAAGGCCGTCAATAGCCATGAAATGAATTGCCTGCGTATGCTTCAATATGCCCAGGTGCCTGGCAAACTCAACCGCACAGCGGCTGCCATTACCACACAGGCTTTGGCTGCCGTCGGCATTGAAGTATACCATCTCAAAATCACAGTCAGCAAAATTTCTGATCAATATCAGCCCATCGGCCCCTATGCCAAACCGTCTGTCACAAAGGGCCTTCACCAGGCTTAGCTCATTGGTATCAAACCGCTCGGGCCTGTCGTCAATCATCACAAAATCATTGCCGGTGGCCTGGTATTTATAAAATGTAAGTTGGCTCATGGTAAATACAACAACTGTAAAGCTTACAAAATTACGCTAATTGTTGGCATTCAACCCGTATTAGCTGTGCTAATGCATATTGGCGGTCAAGCAACTTGCTTGTGCAACCGCACTGCTGCCAGCTACATCAACAGCGCTTGTACACTCAAAACGCACATCATTACTACGCAAAAAAACAGTTAATGGGCTGTTAATGCTTGCGCTCCGTTTTCTAACAATTAGAAAAAGGTTTAATAAAAGTAGGGTGAAAGCTAATGTAGAAATTGGCACCTATGAAAAGTGCGCATATAGTAGTTATTGATGAGAATATAGACATACAGGAGTTAATCAAATACAACTTAGAAAAGGATAGTGTGCATGTTCAAACATTCTTTACTGGGGTCAAGGCCCTGCACGCTATAAAAATGCAGGCTCCTGATGTAGTGATAAGTGATGCAGGTAAAACAGGCCATGAAGGCATGGAGCTATTTTGCCAGTTAAAACAAGATGAGGCCCTGGCAAACATTCCCTTCATTATGTTGGCCTGGTGGGACAGCAATTTTGATGTGCTCAAAGCACTGGAAATGGGAGTTGAAGCATGCTTTGAAAAGCCAGTGCGCATTCGTGAACTCATCAGGGCTGCAAAGCAAATAGTTGGCAACTGCTATTATAAGGTAGATATTAATGGCATTAAAAGCGGTCGGCTTTCGTTTAGTGGCCTTACTATTGACAATGAAAGCTATAAGGTGTTTTTAGACAACCACTCGCTGGAAGTAAACCAGGCCGAGTTCAGGCTGCTCAAGCTGTTTTTATGCAAGCCAGGCAAAGTATATACTACAAACCAACTGCAAAAAGAAATTAGCGCCATACCCGAATGGTCAACCTGTACCATAACCGATGTTTTTAGTCGGTTAAAAGTAAAGCTGGGCCGGTACAGGAAAATATTCGAATATATTGACGGGGTGGGCTACAGGCTGAACGATACCTTGAGAAAGTAAACCAAGGCAGGGCAGGTGCCATTGTCAGGCATGGGCTGCAAGCAATTGGTCTATAATAGTTTCAGTTAAATCAGGGTAATTCACCTGAATAGGCTGTGCCTCCTGCACCCATTCAGTAATGGGCTTAACAGTGGTTACGTTAAAGCCCCTTGATACCCTTACACCCATTTTTTTTAACGCTGCGGCATTGCACTGCTGTTCATATTGGCCTTTCATGGGTATTACAAACATCTTTTTGCCCAGGTAAAGCGCCTCTGCCGGTGTTTCAAAACCCGCCCCACATAAAATACCATTGCAGCCAGCAAAACTTTGGCTAAACAGGTCGGCACTAACCGGGTAAACTTGCACATTACCCTTTCTGTACTGCTTACTGGTTTTTTTTGAAAACACCTGCCAGGTAACCGCTTTCACCTCAGACAACACCTGAATTAGCCTGCTGTCTTTATAAGCAGGCAGGTACACTGTGTAATGGCCTTCATTGGTAGGGTTTAACTGCCTGATTTGCTGCCTGATTACCGGTGGGTAAATATTTGGCGCATACGGTTCAAAATGGAAGCCATAATGCCTGTTGGCCGGGGCGTACCGCCTAAGTATTAACTTGCCTACGGGGTCTTCAAGGCTGGGCTTAGGGGCATTGGCGGCCATCACAGCACATTGGTGGCTAAGGGCTACACAAGGCACCTTTTGGTATTTTGATGCCCAGGCAGAAACCGGCTCAAAGTCGTTAATAACCAGGTCGTAGTTATTGACGGGCAACTTGCGCACTTCTTTCAAAAACCTTCTTGAGTTGTGCTTCAAAAACGTCTTAAAAAGATCAATACCCCCCTTTTTCCCAAATACAAAACTGATGCCTTTCAACTGGTACTTTATAGGAAAAGGCAGCGTAATTTCAGACTGGTGGCCGCTAATTAAAACGTCAAGGTCACATTTGTTTTGTAGTATAGGTATAATATCCTTAGCCCGGCTAACATGCCCATTACCCGTACCTTGTATGGCATAAAGCACTTTCATGAAAGTAATTCAAATTCTTTTTGCAACTCCTGAAAAAGCTGCTGCTTATTCATCGAGGCAGTGGCGTCAGTCTCTGGCTCATCTGCAAGGGTAGAGGCCATTGCCGGGTCATCATAAAAATTATATAACTTCCAGGTTCCTTTTGCATATTCTAATGAGCTGAGGTTTTCAATCCAATCGCCAGAATTTAAATAAGTCACTGCCCCCGCAGCACTTTCTATTTCTTTGATGGCAGGCTGGTGTATATGGCCACAAATTACATAGTTATAGGCATTGCTTATGGCAATCTCAGCAGCTGTTTGCTCAAAGTTGTTAATAAACTTTACGGCACCTTTTACGCTGTTTTTAATGCGCTTTGATAATGAGTATGGGCCCTTGCCAACCTTTTTGCCTATGTAATTGATCAGGCTGTTCACCATAATTAACGTATCATACCCAATTGCCCCCAGCTTGGCCAGCCATTTAGAGTGCTGCATTACCACATCAAACACATCACCATGAAACAACCATGCCTTTTTATCATCCAACTCAAGCACAACCTTATTCCTTATTTTAAAAGTGCCCAGGTCAAAACCGTTGAACTTTCGCATCATTTCATCATGGTTGCCGGTAATGTAATACACGTTTACCCCTTCGGCAATCCACCGCATAATAAAGCGAATTACCTGCATATGAGACTTGGGCCAGTACCGCTTTTTAAACTGCCATATATCTATAATATCACCATTTAACACGACCGTATTAGGCTTGATACTTTTCATGTACCGCAACAGCTCTTTGGCGTGGCAGCCATAGGTACCCAGGTGTATGTCAGAAAGTACCACCAACTCTACTAATCTCTTTTTATTTTTCATACCTCAGGCAGAATAGTCACAGTTTAATGATGCGCAGAATATGTAAAAGTAAAACCGTAATAAATTGTATGTGTAAAGCCTGTTTTATGTTAGCAGCACAGTAAGTAACTGAATTATTATATACCGCATAAACCAGTTAACCTTTGCTTGACCTTGCACTTTTTCTGTGCCATATAGTACTATTCCGTCTCATTGCCATTGGTACAGCAGTCACAACGATAATGGTACAGTAGTCTTAACGGCGATAGTACAGTAGTCCTAATGACAATAGTACAGTAATACCAACGTCAATGGTACGACTGTACTATTGGCGTTGGTACCACTGTGTTACAGGCAGGCTATAACACAGTACAACCATCAATCACACTACTGGTGTATGAATCAATAACCTGTACTACATGCCAAAAGCTAACGTTCAGCCTGCGTTAGCGCCTGCTTGTGGCCGTACCGTTGGTACAGGCTGCTGCCGGGCTGCCATTGTATAGAGTTAGGCTGCTGGGCCAGGTAGTATAAGGTGAGCGCATTAAAACGGGCAGCATGTAAAAAGGCCCTATGGCTGTAGGGCAGGGTAGGCCCATCGTGTGGGCTGTGGTAAGTGTGCTTCATAAAATGGTTAAACAGGGCCTCACCATTGAGCTCAGGGTTTCTGGCGGTTTGCCCGGCGGTAATATACAGGGCCGGTATACCCTGTTGAATAAACGAGCGCTGGTCACTACGCATAAAATACCGCTGTTGGGCAGCCTCGTTCAGGTCAAGGGCCAGGCCGGTATGGGTGCTGGCCCACTGGGCGGCACCCACCATATTTGAGTGTGAAAAACCCAGGGGTGCCATATTGGTGGTTTCATAGGGCCAGGCCAGCATATCTATATTAATACAGGCCGCTAGCTGGCTGGCAGGTACTGGGGGGTAGTGCACAAAATAATGCGAGCCCAGCATACCCTGCTCTTCAGCCGTGAAGGCTACAAACAGCACCGACCGCTTAAGGGGCTGGTCTGTACTTTTCAATGCCTGGGCTATAGCAAGCAGGGCAGCAACGCCCGAAGCATTATCAACCAGGCCATTATATATGGCATCTCCTTTTTTAGGTTTGCCTGTGCCCAGGTGGTCAAGGTGGGCACCTACCACAACGTATTGGTGGCGCAACAAAGGGTCAGTACCGGGTAGCAGGCCCACCACATTGGGGCTGGCAAAGGTTTGGGTTTGTGTGGTATAGCGCACGTGCAGGGTGGCCGCCAGCGGCGTGCCCACAGGCTGGCCAGTGTCCATTTGTTGCATTAACTGCCCAAAAGGCACCGGATGATTCTGAAATAGACGCCGAATGAAGGCCTTCTTGGCCAGGCCTGCCAGCGGCAACCCAAAATCTGTCATGGCCCCAACAACAGCAGTATCAGCAAGGGTAGTCATGTTTGAAAGGTACTGGTGGGTGCCAGCCATTATGAAATGCTGAAACGCCCCGGCTACAGGAATAAACAGCAGCACCCCTACTGCACCCCGGGCCTTGGCATGGGCTATTTTGGTATGGCGGTTAGCAAAATCAGCGTGCTTTTGCCCCTGTGGCCCGCCCATAGCTATAATAACCAGCTTGCCCTTTACGTCTAGCCCCTGGTAATCATCAATGCCCAGCGCGCCAACCACATTGCCATAACCGGCAAATACTATTGGCAGTTGTGCCTCAAACTCAGGGTACCTGGGGTGCAGTGCCAGTGTAAAATGCTTACCATATTTAGGCACAAAATGGTCATTGCCCACGGTTACTTCAAAGCTGGCGTTGCCCAGGGTGGTACGGCTCAAGGGTACACTTTGTAGGTAGCTGCCTTCAATGCCAGCCGGCTGCAGGCCCAGCTGCTCAAATACACCGGCCACATGGCTGGCTGCCTGCAGGTGGCCATCAGTTCCGGTGCGGCGCCCTTGCAGCTGGTTGCTGGCCAGAAAGCTGAGGTGGTGAAAAAAGGTGGCTGAATCAACAGCCTGGGCCACTACAGTGGCGTGTGCAGCGGTAGTGGGTTGGCTGTTTATTTGTGCCAGATAGCAACTGGGCGTGCACCCACAGATAAACAGAAACAGTAATTTACAAAATTTGGTTATCATGGTTTTTTTAGGCAAATGTGGCCTCTAAAGGCTTCACAGTCGTCTTTGCCCATAAGCCCGCACCCCTTTTTGGTTCTATTCAGTACCAGCTTTTGCGCTGCTACTGTCTGGGGCCAGCCGGTAGGCACTGGGTGTTGTGCCTGTAACTTTTTTAAATGCCTTGTTAAAAGTTGATTTTGATTGAAAGCCACAGTCTAACGCAATAGCCAGCACAGTCAGGTGTGCATGCCGGGGCGAAGCCAACAATTGCTGGGCTGCCTTGATACGAAAAGTGTTTACAAAGTCATAAAAGTTTTGCCCAAACCCCTGATTAATTACCTGCGAGAGGTAGGTAGGGCTCAGGGCTGTTGCATTGGCCAGCTGGGCCAGCGTAAGGTTGGGCTGTAGGTAATACTGGCCAGCCTGCATCTGTTGGGCAAGTTGTTGCTTATGCGCATTGATTTGCTCCTGGCTTAGGCCAGACCTGGCATATTTGGCCGGTGCCTCTGGCTTGGGTGCCGGGCTTGGTGGCGGGCCGGGCGGGGGTGCAACCAAAGGCAAAAATACCCTGGGCTGGCGCAGCCCTACATAACCCAAAACCAGGATAAATGCCATAACTACAACAGATACAATATAAAACGTATACTGTTGTGGTATTAAGCGCAAAGGCCTGTCTGCCAGGCTAACGGTTACAAAAATGGCTACAAAATAGCCAAGAAAGCCCCACACCAAAAAGCCTACCCACAGCCTGCTGCCCAATTGGCTGGCCTGGGCAGGCAGCAACCTGCAATACCTGCTATACATCTGAAAGCCCCAGGCCATATAGGCCACAGGCACCACGGCCAATACCAGCCCGTGGGCCTGAAAAACACCATAGGCAGAGGCTACCCCCAGGTAACCCTTATTGGGCACCAGTTCAAGCCAGCCCAACTGCCAGCCTGTAAGCAGTATAGCATTGTACAACAAATAAGGCAACAGGTGCACCAACAACTGCAGGGCTGTTACTGCACCCTGCCCGGGCTGCACCAGAGCACGCAGGTAAAGAAAAAATAAAGGGGTATGCAACAGCACCAGTGATGCGCCCAGTGCATGCGCTTCAATTGGCAACCTAACAGCCAGGCTACCAGCTGTGTAATAATAAGTGAGATGAAGAGCAAGCAGCAGCATAAAGCCGCCCAGCAGGGCATCTGCACTGTTTCTTTGCTTTTTACTAAGTAGCAGGCTGGTAAGTAGCAAGGCCTGTATGCCACCAACTGCTGCAATGGTGCCTTCGTGTATCATATCATATGCCTAATACACATCATACGCACCAATGTAACCAATTTGGCATAGCCATAAAAAATAAAATAACCACCGGGCTGGCCGCTGGTATGTCGGTGCCCGGTGGTCAATAGGGGGGATTGGATAGGGTAAAGGTTTACACTACCAGGCCAAATGGCCCATAGCTGGCATTAGTCGCAGCCGTTAATTGAATGCTCGTTTTCGTAACCGCTGGTAGCCGTAAGCGTACCCTCACAACGAAGGCTGCCGTACTTGTTACCGCCCTGTGCGGTGTTTTGCTGGTTACCAGAAAGTTGGGTTACAAAGCTGTCTACTTTCAAATCGGCTAATTTCAATGTTCTTTTCATGAGTTTAAGGTTTTAATGGTTTAATCAATAAATTAAAATATGTGGTTTGTAAAATTAATCGCACAAGTCAGTCTCTGCAGTGTATCCACTGGTAACAGACAGGGTACCTTCACAAGTAAGGGTGCCATACTTATTACCACCCATTGCAGTTTTAACTTTAGCATCGGCCAGTGCTGTTACAAAGCTTTCTACTTTAAGGTTGGCCAGTTTTAATTGTTTTTTCATGGTTAAGGCTTACAGGTTTTAATAAAAAGTAATGTATTAGTTATTTGTTGTGATGAGTTCTTGTTGATTGTATGACCTCTATAACGTCTACCAGAAATAATAGTTCTACTATTACATAAAAAGTTTTCACTTTTATTCAGCAACTACAATATAGCAATATAATAGCTATGCTATTATATAGTTTAGCTTTGCCATGTGTGGGTATTGAGTTACTCTCGTCTTGGCCGCTGTTACCCAGCCAGAGTAAACCAGGCCCATATTAGCCAGGTGCTATGGGTTTAACAGGCAAAAAAATACCAGGCAAGGCCACATTGTGGCCTTACTGACTGATTTAATTGACAATAAGTGCAAGGGTTTATTTGTGAGGCTGGCTGTTGCTGTAGGCTTTTAATGCCTCAATGGGTATTACGGTGTGGGGCACACCATACTCCTGGCAAAGGGCAATGTCTTTTTGCAATGTGGCACTCCAGGTTTGCACTGCACCATGCACATCATCAAGGCCTCTGGTTAGTGGTGCCTTTTGCCAGGCCTGTATTAGTTCTGTTTGCTGGCGCTGGGTAAAAACCACTAAAAATGACAACCCGCTGGCATCAAGCACTTTTAACCAATACACAAGGGTATACACCAGTTTAGGGTCTTTCAAAACCATTGGTTTGGCCCATTGGGCCAAATAACTGGTAATAGCCGTATGGTAATCGTGCGCCTCATTGGCCATGAGCTCATTATTCAAGCTTCTTAGTTGCAGGCACTCGTTGGTGCTGTACCGTGCCAGCTGCTGGCCATAGGCCCGCTCGTCAGGGTTGGTGGTGCTCGCTGGGTTAAACAGGCCGGCCTGGGTTAATAGCTGGGTGGCCAGGCTGGTGCCGCTTTTGTATAAGCCACAAACCAACACCACCTGGTATTGCTGGGCCTGCTGTAAAAGTGCGGGTATAGTCATGGTAATGGTTGTGCTGGTTGCCCTGCAAAGCTACCAGATTGTGGCCAAACAAATAACTTAGCACCCAACACTTTGGTTACTGTTTTGTATTGGTTAATCTTATACCATTAAAAACCCGAATTACACGTTAGCGTACCTGCACTGAGTTAAACCTAAACACCAGCCCGCTTACCATTATATTACAACA
>CAZXTW010000188.1:8313-9612 GCA_964643525.1 uncultured Roseivirgaceae bacterium | reverse complement strand
CCCGAACGGCGCTACCGATGCCATTGCTGATAACAATACCATTACCGTTTCAGGCTTGCTTACTGCCCTGGCAGGTACCTATACCGTAGGTGGCACTGCACCAGACTATGCTACCCTGAATGAGGCCGTGGCTGATTTAGATTTGAAGGGCGTTGCTGCCGCGGTGCATTTTGCCATCAGGCCGGGCACTTATAATGAGCAATTGACTATACCCCAGATAGAAGGGGCCTCGGCCATTAACACCATCACCTTTGAGGCTGAAAACCAGGACAGCAGCAGTGTAACCATTACCTGGCAAGGCAATTATGACAACCCGCATACAGTGATGCTTAACGGGGCCGACTATGTTACGCTACGCCACCTTACCCTTGTAGGTGAAGATATATATTATGCCAAAGTACTGACGTTTGACAACGGCGCAGATAACAATACGGTAGCTTATGTTACCCTGAAACAGCCTGTGAGCACAGGCTCAAGCGGTAGTGCCGTCAATATTTATGCGGCTTCTAATGACGGTATTGAAAGCAATAATGACAACAACACGGTAGTGAACAGTACTTTGCTGGGTGGCTACACCAGTATTGAATGGGAGGGCTACAGCAGCGGAACTGACCAGCAGGATGTTGGCAACCGCTTTGAAAACAACACCATTGCTAATTTTTATTACTACGGCATTGATTATTACTATGGCAAACAGCTTACCATTCAAGGCAATACAATCAGTACCCAGTCAGCTTACAGCTATACTACAGCTGTTTACCTGAGCAGTTTAGGCATAAGCAGTATAATAACCCGCAACAGGGTAGTTGCGCTTGACGCTGAGTATGGCATGTATGTCAATGCTTACGGAACTGAGGCTGAGCCTGCTGTAGTGAGTAACAATTATATTTTGGTTGAAGGTGCGGAGGCTGATGCAGCCCTGTACTTGAGTAGCTGCCAGTATACAGGTGTTTATTACAATACAGTTGTGTTAGAAAAGGCAGCTGCAGGCCCGTATGATGGGGCCTTGTATGTATCAGGAGGGTATGAAATAACCCTTCAAAACAATAATCTGGTAAGCCTGGGTACTGCCTATGCGGCTTACTTTGCAAGCACAAACGCGTACAGTTCGGTTGATTACAACAATTATTACAGTACTGCAGGTGCTGTGGCTTACTGGTCTGGTAGCCACAGCACACTGGCAGGCCTGCAAGGGGCCGTTGGGGCGCACCATCAAAACTCAGTAAGCACTGACCCCCAGTTTGACCCTGCCCGCTCGCCTTACCACACCGCTGTTGCCCTTGATGGGGCCGCCATACC
>CAZXTW010000188.1:4306-8303 GCA_964643525.1 uncultured Roseivirgaceae bacterium | reverse complement strand
ATGATATTGATGGCAACTTAAGGAATGCCACCACGCCAGATGTGGGTGCGGTTGAGTTTACTACGCTTACTGCCGATGCTGCCATTACGGCCATTACAGCACCCCAAAAGCCTTTTGCGCCCGGTGTAAACACGGTAAACGCCACCTTATACAATAACTCACAACTAAGCCTTGGCCAGGTAACTGTGCGCTGGACGGTAAACGATGTTGAGCAAACCTCGGTACAGCTCAATCCCGGCCTGGCGGCCAGCAGTGCCACTACCGTTGCTATAGGCAGTTACGATTTTGTACAGGGTATTGCCTATACCATTAAAGCATGGACAGAAAGCCCCAATGGTGAGGTTGATCAAGACCCTGGCAATGATACCACTGAGGTAAGCGGCCTGTATGCCGCATGGCAGGGTACCTTTGACATTAATGGGGCCACCCCCACCTTTGCCAGCATTGGCCAGGCAGTAAATGCACTTGAACAAGGGGGCGTAATGGGGCCAGTGGTATTGCAAATACATGACGGCAATTACAATGAACAAATTAGCCTGCCTGCTATTGTTGGGGCCTCTGCCACCAATACCATTACGTTTACAGGCAACAGTACCGATGCCTCACTGGTAAAACTGCATTATGCAGCAACAAGCAATGAGGCCAATTATACCCTGCAGTTAGATGGGGCCAGCCATGTGCAGTTTGAGCATGTAACCATTGCTGCTGAAGGTACCAGTTATGGCCGGGCCATTAATTTAATCAATGGCGCATCGCATGTTGGTTTTGACCACCTGGTGGTGCAAGGCAATGCCACAGGGGTTAGCAGTAACCAGTTTGCCCTGGTTTATGACGGCCACAACAGTTCTGAAACAGTTGTGGAGCAAGCCAACAGCTTTACCAACAGCCAGTTTTTGAATGGTAGCTATGGCATTTACCTCACAGGTTATAGCACCAACAATATTACCCAGCCTGAAACTGACAATACAATCGCCAACAATACTTTTGAAGGCCAGCACCAGGGGGCTGTTTATACTGAGTACCAGAACAACCTGGTGGTTAGTGGCAATACCATTACAACAAGCAGCACCAGAGCCGATTTTACGGGTATTTACCTGTACTACAACGGGGGTAATGTAACTGTATTGGCCAATAAAATTATACAGCAGGCCGGTACGGGTGTGCGCCTATTGTATAACACCGCCAATGGCACCCACCAGGTACTGCTGGCCAATAACTTCATTACCGTAAAAGGCAATTCTACTGCTTATGGCATACAGCTAAACGAGGCTGAATGGGCCGGCATTTACCACAACAATATTCTCATTACCAGTACAGAAACCAGCCAGAGTGCAGCCATACGGGCTGATAATTATGGCGGTAATGTAAAAGTGGTGAACAATAACTTTATGAATGCCGGTGGTGGGTATGCGGTGTACTATGACGAACCTGTACCCATTACAGAAAGCAACCACAATAACTACTACGTGACGGGCACCAGCCTGGCACGCCTTACGGTAGACCTGGCCAACCTGGCGCAATGGCAGGCACTGAGCGGTTTTGATGCCAATGGCCTTTCGGTTGACCCGCAGTACTTCTCTGCCGACGACCTGCATGTCAACAACCAGGCCCTTGACGATGCCGGTACCCCCATTGCTGCCTTACCAACTGATGTTGATGGTGAGGTACGCAGCACCACTAACCCTGATATTGGGGCTGATGAGTTTGTGTTTGTAAGCAGTGACTTTGCCTTAAATGCCCCAGTGGCAGCACAAACATTGTATAGTGGCCAAACGCTGGCTATTGAGTGGCTCAACACCACCCTTGATGCAGCTGCCCCGGTGCGCCTGCAATACAGTACTGACAACAAGCTTACATGGCACGAAATTGCTCAAACCACCAATAGCGGCAGTTATACCTGGCAAATACCTGATACCCTGGCAAATGGTGCTGAGGGGTATATTAAAGTGGGCGAAGCAGGGGCGAATTTTGAAACCAACCACAGCCTGGTAGGGGTGCAGTTTGTAAACATCAGCACCCTGGTGGCCCAGCCCACCACAACCTGGTATGCTGGTTTTACTTATGCCATTAACTGGACGGGCGGCCTGATTGAAGCCACCAATGTGCAGCTTGATTACAGCCTTGACGCTGGTAATTCATGGCAGGCCATTGGCCTGGTGCCCAATACTGGTACCTATAACTGGCTGCTGCCAGATGGTATTGCCCCAAGCACAAGCGCCTTGCTAAGGGTAGGGCACCCCGGCCTGCCTACTGTTGATGATGTCAATGACGAAGCATTTGCCATTGCCACACCGCAGCTTACCCTGACCTACCCCACAGGCGGCCAAACCCTGTATACTGGCAGGGACTATACCATTAACTGGAACTACAGCGGCATACCTGCGGGTGACTCAATTATAATAGAATATGCTGCCAATGGTGAAGACTATACTGAGTTGACGGCCGCTGCCATTGCACAAAACAGGGCTTTTACCTGGGTATTGCCTATGACTGAGCCCGCTACAGCCAATGGTAAAATCAGGCTGAGGCACAGGCACAATACCAATCTGGTTAGTGAAAGCGGCCTGCTGAACATTGTGGCACCTGCACTAGCCTTAACTGCACCCCTTGGTGGCGAACAATGGGCCCTTGGCCAGGAAAGAGCCATAACCTGGAGCGCCACTGGCTTTACCAGTGCTGCCAACCTGCAAATTGCCTACAGTACAGATGGGGGCAATAGCTTTACTGAGTTGACACAGCTACCCGCATACCTGCAGCGCTATGAGTGGGCATTGCAAAGCGGCCAGCCCTTGTCTGACCAGTACCGCATACGAATCAGCGCCATTGAGAACCCCGCCATTGCCAGTGAAAGTACAACCAACTTTAGTATTGTTGATGAGCGTGCGGGCAACAGGCAACAGAATGCGCTGGCCATAACCCTGCCCGGCACCTACAGCAATGCCACTGGCCTGTTTGGCAGCACCTACACAGGGCCCAATACAATGGCAACGAATGATGTATGGTACACCTTTACTGTGCCTGCCTGTACAGATACCGCCACCGTTGCTGTAGCTACCACTACAGCCAATGTATGCCTGCACCTGCTTGATGCAACAGGTACCCACCTGCAAAGCAGTTGCGGCAGAACAAAGCAACTTAAGGCTACTGACCTTACCGTAGGCCAAAGCTACTTTCTGGTAATACAGGGCAGCTTTAACCAAATGGCCTATGACATGACTGTAACAGTTGAAGCACATACGCCTGTACTGCCTGCAGAGTTGAGTATATGTAATGGCGATGATGTGACGCTCAACCCTGGCACAGGTACCGGCGCTGCTGGTGAAACCTACCTGTGGAATACCGGGGCTACTACCCCGGAAATTACCGTGGCGGCTGAAGGTGCCTATTGGGTTGACGTAACTAAGAACGGCTGCACCAACCGGGCCACCACCATGGTAAGCTTTAACGAGGTGGTTGTTGGGCCAGTGGTATCTACCCTGCCAGCCAACGGCACATTAAACCGAAGCCTGCCCCTGAACTTTCAATGGCAGGCGGCTACCGAGGCAGAAGCGTACGCGCTGTACGTATGGGAGCAGGGCACGCCTGAACCAGCAGTACCATTTGTTGACGGGGTGACTGAACTGAACACCACCGTAACAGAAGGCCTGACCTACGGCAAAGCTTACAACTGGCGCGTAAAAGCCTACACTGCCTGTAGCCAGTCATTATCTGAAGTGAAATCATTTACGCTGAGAGAACTGCCCGACCTGGTAGCTGAAGTGTTGCAGATACCTGACTCAATAGAAGCAGGCGAAGCCCTGTCAGTAACCTGGCGCATTCGCAATGAGGGGCTGGTTTCTACCGGTAACGGCAGCTGGTATGATAAAGTATACCTAAGCACCAGCAACAGTACTGACCTGGCCACGGCCATATACCTGGGGCAGGTAAGCCACCAGCAGTTTATTAACGCAGGCAGCTATTATGAGCAAACTGCTGAAGTGCCCCTGGGGTCGCACCT